>JAADGS010000040.1:36765-70486 GCA_013152275.1 Actinomycetota bacterium
GCGGCGAAAGAGAGCACGAGCGTGCGCAGCAGCTCGCTCTTTCCCGAACCGGTGGTCCCCGCGAGCAGTCCATGGGGGCCGTCGGCGACGAGATCGACCTCGAGGAGCCCTTCGGGGCCCAAGCCGATCGGCGCACGCAGTCCTCTGTCCTCGTGCCATCGTCGAACGATGGACTTCGGGGTCGGGAACTCGAGCAGCTCCTGGAGTCTCACAGGTCCAATACTCGACCCTCCACCGGGATCTTCAGGGTCTCGCACCCGTGCAAGCGCCCTTGCCACGACGAGGGCATCGGCTTCGGGCTGCAAGATGGCGGCAACCTGTCGCCGCAGACCGTCCCCGACTCGCAGGAGCGAGCCTCCGCCATCTGCTCCCACGTCGATCACGAAGTCGCAACCACCCGGAAGTTCGAGCACGGTCTGTGCGATCACGATGTTCACGGCATCGGAGACCGCTCGGTCACCTCCATCCAAGACATGAACCTCGAGGCCACCGGTCCGTCCGGCATGTGGGAGCCATTTCAGCCAGTCCCAACACGGCTCACTCGGCCCTCGCACCGACAGGTCCGCCGGCCCGTGCTGCACGACCGCCTGCACGAGCATCCATCGCACGACACCCATCGCGGATCCCCGATCGCCGGCCACGCCCACCGTCAGGCCGGGCGCCAGCACGACTCCCACAGGATCTCCGCCGGGTGCCAAACCAATCGATACGAGGCCGAAGTCTGCATGGTCGGGCCTCCGCTCCCACAGGGCGGACGTCATCTCCACCGCGCGCTCGACGACCTCGTCGGGAGCCGGCATCTGGAGGCGACGGTGAGCACGCCGGCTTCGCTCCCATCGAAGCCGGTCCGCCCTGTAGCGACCCATCTCCTTTGCGTGACGCTGCCTCGTCTCGTGGCGCTCGCGACGTACCGTCAGCCGCCCTTCGATCCACGTGCCGATGACCATGACCGGCCCGAAGAGCGAGAACAGCGCAAGGGCCGGACCGAACACCATCCCGAGTACGGCCCCCGCCAGTGTGGAGACCACCACCGTGGCCCATGCGAACCGAACCCGCCGCTCCGGCATGGATGTCTGCTCGGGAGGTCGGGGTGGCGACGGAGCTCGAGATACGCCCACTCTCGGAGGCCGGTTGAAGGAAGTCACCCCTGAACGGAACCTGCAGGCAGGGCGTTGCGCGTCGCCTCTGCCGGTTGCACGAAGTACGGCTCCATTGGGGATCTCGGAGATGGTAAGTTCGTCTGCTGCCCGCCAGCCGTCGATCCACAACTCGTCCGGAGCGCCGGGCAGTACGCCTCGCAGGTCCGCGACGGTTGCATCCTGTGCCGCGTCGAGCACGAGATCCGTGTCGTTCCATGTAACGCAGATGTTCACGGGGTCGGGATGAGAACCATGGCGGCGCGGAGATCGTGACGCACGCCTGCCAGGACCGTGCGCCGCCGGCGCAGTTCCGACCGGAAGCGCTCTGCCGCCGGACCCGACCACCAGATCCCGGCTGCCTGCCCCATCGCCGCGATCTCGTCTTCCAGCGCGGCAACACGGACCGCCAGACCGGCAAGCCGGCGGCTGAGCAAGGCTTGGTCGAGCATCAGGCTACGAAGTGGCGGACTCGATGGCCTGACGGCGCCTCGTGACGGCAGCGGCGCTCTCGGCCATCGCCTCGCGAAGCCGGTGCAGCGCAGGGACGAACTCACCGGCCCACCGATCTCTGAACCGGCGCGCAGCGGGTCCCGTCCATGCAGTCGACTGAAGTGAGGCCGTGATCCGAGCCTCGAGCGCTTCGACTGCCGCGGCCTCTTGTTGGAACCTTCCGGCAAGGTCTTCGAGTTGGGCCAGATCGCCCCCGTATACAGCCATGGTGCTCCTTTCCTACCGGAAACCTACGATGCTGTGTAACGATTGTCTAGAGGGTATGAGCATTGACAACCGAACTCGTCATGATGTACCGTTGCCCCGTGAAGCGACTCGTCAAACTCATCGCCCTCGTCGCGACCGAGGTCACGGCAATCGCCACGCTCGTGTTGGTCGGACGGGCACCCTTCATGAAGATCGATCTCCAAGCCGCCGACCCGATCGATTCGCTCATGGCCCTGCTCAGAGTGATCACGCTCGGAGCCGTCCTCTGGCTCACCGCTACGACGCTCGCCTACCTCGCTGCCGGCGCCCGGAGGGCTCGACTCCCCCGCTGGTTCACGATTCCCTTCGTCCGGAGGATCATCGACCGGGCGATCGCCATCGCAATCGTCTCCGGTGCGGTCGCCCAGCCGGCTCTCGCGACGGCTCCACCGGTGATCGTCACGATCGATCCCTCCGGCATGGTGCTGCCTCCCGGGGTGCGCATCGCGTCCGCCGGCCTCGAACGATCTCCCAACTCGGCCCCTGACCCACCGGACACGACGCCGCCGGTCGCAATGGCCGGATCCGTACCTGCTGCTTCGCCGTCGACGGCAACGGCATCGGTCACGGTCCAGGCGGGCGACAACTTGTGGAAGATCGCGCGGCGACATCTCCAGTCGCTCGGCGAAGATCCGGCCAACCGGCGGCTCGCGGCCTACTGGGCGAACGTGGTCGATGTGAATCGAAGCGTGCTTCGCTCCGGGAATCCCGACCTCATCTACCCGGGAGAGACGGTGCTGCTGCCTCCGGCCTGATCATCCTTCGATCCAGGACAACCGGATCCTCCGTTCGGGATTGTCGCCGTTCGGATCGACCAGCACGAGCGACTGCCACGTCCCGAGTGTCATCCTGCCTCCAACCACCGGAATGGTGAGGCTTGGACTGACGAATGCCGGAAGGACGTGATCGGCTCCATGGCCGGGGCTGCCATGCCGGTGTCTCCACCTGGAATCGTCTCGCGGCAGGAGGGTATCGATCGTCTCGATGAGATCGGCATCGCTTCCGGCGCCCGTCTCGATCAGCGCGAGGCCGGCCGTCGCATGCTCTGCGAACACGGACAGCAGGCCGTCCCCACGCCCGGAGACGAACGCAGCCGCCTCGGAAGTGATGTCGAATACCCCCCTTCGGTGTCCTGTGGTGACATGCACGATCGTGGTATCCATGACCAAACACTATCCCGAGAAGCAGCCACCACAAAGCACGGGGTACCGTGATTGCGGCAAGCTAGAGATTCTCACCGAGGAAGATCTCCGACACACTCGACTCGACGAAGATCGCCTGGAGTGCCTCGGCGAACAGAGAGGCAACCGACAGCACCTTCAGTTTCGAAAGCCCGAGGGCTTGCTCCGGCACCGGAAGCGTGTTGGCGATCACGACCTCTTTGATCGACGACTTCTCGATACGTTCGATGGCCGGCGGGGACAGCACACCGTGAGTTGCGACAACCCGAACCGACAGAGCGCCCTTCTTCATGAGCAGTCGGGCCGCACTCGTCACCGTTCCGGCCGTATCGACCATGTCGTCGACGATGATCGTGTGCCTGCCCCGCACTTTCCCGATCATCGCGAGTGCTTCGGAGACGTTACGCTCGGTGGCCTCCCGACGTTTGTGCACGAAGCCGACGTACGCGTTCAAGTGCCGCGCGTAGCGCTCGGCCCTCTTGACGCCCCCGGCATCCGGCGACACGACCGTCGTGGGGCCTTCGAGCCGCTCTCGGAGGTACTCGATGAAGATCGGCAGCGCCGTGAGATGATCGAATGGTCTCGAGGTGAACCCCTGAATCTGTCCACTGTGCAGGTCGATCGAGACGAGGCGATCCGCTCCGGCCGCGAAGTACATGTCGACCATCAACCGAGCGGAGATCGGCTCTCGCGGGAGACCCTTCTTGTCCTGCCGTGAGTACCCGAAGAACGGCATCACCGCGGTGATGCGTTTGGCCGACGCGCGGCGGAGCGCGTCGATGATCAGCAACTGCTCCATGATATGGAAGTTCACCGGGCGCGAGTGACTCTGGAGCACGAAGCAGTCGGCTCCCCGAACGCTCTCCGTCGGCCGCACGTAGATCTCACCATTGGCGAATACGGACCGCTCCAACCCGCCCTGATGCACATCCATGAGCTCGGCGATCTCGTCGGCGAGCGTCGGGTTGGCGCTCCCCGAAAAGAGCATGAGTCGTTTTCGGCTTGCGATCTCCACTCAGGAACCCTTCTTCTTTCGGCGAGCAGCGTAGTCAGGGATCTCCTTCTGCAACGAGCGCTCGATGGCCAGCGCTCCTGCAGGAACATCCTTCGTGATGGTCGACCCCGCCCCGGTTACGGCGTCTTCACCGATCGTCACCGGAGCAACGAGCATCGTGTCGGACCCGATGAAGGCCCGATCACCAATTACCGTTGCATGCTTGGCGATCCCGTCGTAGTTGCAGGTGATGGTTCCTGCGCCGATGTTGGCGTCCTTGCCGATCTCGGTATCTCCGACATAGCTCAGGTGTGGCACTTTGGAGCCTTCGCCGACCGTCGTCTTCTTCATCTCCACGAATGTCCCGACCTTGCTGCCCTTGCGGAGAACCGTCCCCGGCCGCAGCGAAGCGTACGGACCGACCTCCACGCCTTCACCGACCTCTGCTCCTCGCAGCACCGAATACCAGACGTGGGCATGTGGACCGATCGATGAGTTCTCTGCGGTGACGTTTGGCCCCACACGAGCTCCTCCGGCCACGGTCGTCGCCCCGCGCAGGTGGGTGTCAGGCAGCAGAATGGCTCCCGGCTCGAGCTGCACATCGGCCTCGAGATAGACCCTGTCGGGATCTTGCATCCATACGCCTCGTCGCATCCAATGCTCGTTGATGCGTCGGCGCATCAGCCCGGCAGCTTGCGCAAGCTGGATGTGGCTGTTCACTCCCGCGATCTCCACGGGGTTCGTCTTGAGAGCATGCAGCGGGTGGCCTTCTTCGGCAAGGATCTCAATGACATCGGTGAGGTAGTACTCGCCCTGAACATTGTTCGGTTCCACCCTGGGCAAGGCGTCGGCCAGGAGTAACCCGTTGAACACGTACACCCCACCGTTGATCTCGTTGATCCGTCGCTGCGAGGGACTTGCGTCTCCGTGTTCGACGATGCCGACGACTCGGTCCCAACCGTCTCGAAGGATCCGCCCGTAGCCGGCAGGGGCTTCGATATCCGCGGTGAGGACCGACACCGCAGATCCGGTGCGCCGGTGCGTCCGGATCAGCTCGGCGAGCGTCTCGGGGACGAGCAGCGGAGTGTCCCCGGGAGCCACGAGTATCGAATCCGCGTCGCTCGCGACGATGGCGCTCAACGCGATTCCGGTCGCGTGTCCGGTGCCGAGTTGCTCTTCCTGGACCACGACATCGACATCGTCGGAAATGGCGTCACGGACCATGTCGCCGCCTTGGCCGACCACAACCACGATCTGCTCGGGTTCGATGGGCCTGATGGCGTCGAGCACCCAGGCGATCATCGGCCTCCCCGCCACCGTGTTCAGAACCTTGGGAAGGTCCGATTTCATACGCGTGCCGGCTCCGGCGGCGAGCACGACTGCTTTCACGGCCATATGGCCCCTCCTTCGATGGTGTGCTGGGGGGAAGGGACTCGAACCCCTACTGACGGGACCAAAACCCGCTGTGCTGCCATTACACCACCCCCCAAATTCTCATCACCCTCTCGGGCCCGAGGGAGTCTACAGCCTCCGATCCAGCTGCAACCCATGGACCTCCAACTCACTCGACGCGCCGTGCACCGGTTGCCAGAGGGACTGCGGATACTCCGGCGCGGATACCCGACGGTGTCTCGGCGAGGGCGGACACGGCTTCCTGTTCATCGGAGAAGAACGCGAACAGGCTCGGCCCGCTGCCGGTGAGCAGAACGGGGCGATCCCAGCGGCCTTCCAGGTCGACCATCCAATCTTCGAGGTCGCGCGCCACCGAGAGAGCCGCAGGTTCGAGGTCGTTGCTCAGCGGTGCGAACTGTCGCAAGGACGGTGGCACGGTCTTGCCGGTGATTACGCGGGGCTTCGGATCGCCCAGCCGGTCCCATGCCCGGTACACCGCGGCGGTCTCCAACTCGAAGGGTGGTGTCACGATGGCCACCGCGTAGTCGCCGGCGGGAGTCAGCGCCGTCAGGCGTTCTCCACGGCCTTCCATCATGGCGAGCCCGCCCTGGAGGCAGAACGGAACGTCGGCACCGACCGACGCAGCAACTCGAGACACGAGTTCGTTGGGAATGTCGAGCACCGTCGCGGCAAGCAGCAGCGCCGCCGCGGCGTCGGCGCTGCCGCCCGCCAGGCCCGCCGCGACCGCAATCCGCTTCTGCAAACGGATCCGGAGTGCGGTTCGGACGCCGGTCAGAGCACGCAGAGCTTCGATCGCCCGCCACACGAGGTTCTCGCCCCCGTCGGGAACCTCAAATCCGCTGATTTCCAACTCGTCATCGGAGGAGAGCTCCATTTCGACGGTGTCGAACCAGCTCACCGCCTGGACGAGCGAGCGAAGCGTGTGATAGCCGCCGGCATCGAGTCCCAGCACGCGGAGTGTGAGGTTCAGCTTCGCCGGTGCCTCTGCACGCTCACTCATCATGAGCGTCCGCGAGGTCCAAGAATCGTTCCGGAGCAAGGTCTTCGGGACGCGCCGTGGGAGGGATTCCTGCCCGTTCGAGCACCGCGACGTCGAGCGTTGCGCGCAGCATCTTGCGACGATGCCGAAACGCCACCGCTGCGACCTCGATGGCGCGCTCGACCCGTTGTCGATCGACGCCCGATCGTCTCGTCATGACGACGACCGCCGACGAGACGCTCGGCGCCGGAATGAACACCTGAGGGGGTACGACAAAAGCTCGATGGACTTCGCTGGTGAGACGCGCAACGACCGACGGCAGCCCGTATTGCCTGGTTCCGGGAGGCGCGACGAGGCGATCGGCGACCTCACGCTGCACCATGACCGTGAATCGTGTGATCTGAGGTGCCGTTCGCAACAGTTTGAGCACAAGGGGCGTGCCGACGTTGTATGGGAGGTTCGCGACCAGCTTCCACGGTCCCGCATCGAGCGCATCGGGAAGGGCGTGCATCGCATCCTCGAAGCGTAGCTCGACGTCGGATCGCTCTCCGACGACCTCAGCGAGGACCGGTGCGAGGCCCCGGTCGATCTCGTACGCAAGCACGCTCGCTCCCGTCTCGGCGATCGCGACGGTGAGCGCCCCGGTTCCGGCACCCACCTCGACGACCTGATCGCCGGCGCTCACACCGGCCACGCGCACCATCTTGTCGATGATGTTTCCGTCTGCCAGGAAGTGCTGTCCGAGTCGCTTGCGCGGAGTGAGCCCATGTCGACGGAGGAGACTGTCGATGGAAGTCGGACTCTGGCTCATGGACGATAGATTCGCGCCGCATTCGACGAAGTGACCGCCGCGACCCGCACGGGGTCCATTCCCCACACTCGTGCGAGCGCTTCTCCCACCAGCACGACTCTGGCAGGTTCATTGGGTTGCTTCCTGAACGGTGGAGGAGACAGATAGGGGGTGTCGGTTTCGACGGTTGCCCGCTCGGGGGGCACGAGAGCGGCTCCGCGCCGGACGGTGTCCCCCGTCTCGAACGCGACCGGGCCCGCGAACGAGAAACGAACTCCGATCTCGAGGAACCGTTTCGTCCAGCGGGGCCCACCCGTCCAGCAGTGAAGGACGACACGGCCGGCGGTCTCGGTCTCCTCGACGATTCTGTGAACATCGGCAAACGCGTCCCGACAGTGCACGACCGCGGGGAGATCCAACTCGGCGGCAAGGAGCAGTTGCTCCCTGAACACCTCACGTTGTGTCTTGCGGGGGGCCACATCGCGGTAGTAGTCGAGCCCGATCTCGCCGATCGCCACCGACCCGGTCGCCAGCCGAGCGATCTCGTCGCGCTCGTCGGCCCACTTGGCCGCTTCGTGCGGGTGCAGACCCGCCGTGGTGAACACCCGGCCGGGAACTTTGAGCGCGAGGGCCATGGCGGCTTTCGTCGTCGCGACGTCGATTCCCGGGACAACGACCCAGTCCACGTCGTCGGCTCGTGTCAGCAGCGCGACGGGGTCCTCGTCGACCAGCTGAAGATGGCAGTGCGCGTCAACCCAGGTCATCGAGTCGAGCGTAGCGGCGCCACACGGTCGTCGAAGTGCATGCCACGCATGCCCCGGTGGACTCCGCCCAAGGGGCTGCGATCTTCCGGTAAGATGTGGGCCACACCGACCAGGACCGGTGGAGTACATCCCAACCTATTGGAGGCTGTTATGGACACCGGCATCGCACGCAAGATCGATGTCCTCGGGCGGGTCGTGATCCCTGCCGAAACTCGGCGCCTGTTCAATATCAACGGTGGTGACCAGTTGATCATCGGAGTCGAGGGAGACTCGATCCTGATCCGCAAGCTCGAAGCAACCTGCACGTTCTGCAACTCGACGAAAGACGTCTCGACCTTCAAAGACAAGGGCATCTGTGCCGTCTGCCGGAAGGCTCTCTGACATCTGAGCCGCTCAGCCCTTCTCTTTCAGCGCAGCTTCGTAGAGGCGGCCTCGGGGAACCCGTAGCCGTCGTGCTACCTCGCGGACGGCACCTGCAAGAGGCTCGCCCTCCGCCATGAGAGCCCGAACCTCCTCGAGCGCCTCGTCGAAGTCCGGTTCCCGAACAGGAGCGCCACCGAGTACGACCGTGAACTCACCGCGCTGAGTATCCCGGAACCGATCGGCCGCCTCCCCGAGCGTTCCCCACCACAGCTCTTCATAGAGTTTCGTGAGCTCTCGAGCGACAAAGACCGGCCGCTCGCCACCCGCCGCCGCGGCAAGATCTTCGAGATCGTTCCCGACGCGTCTCGGAGAGGCGAAGAACACCGTCGTACGTGTCTCCTGGGCAAGCTGATCGATGCGACGCGACCGATCGCCGCCCTTGCGCGGCAAGAACCCTTCGAAGACGAACCGTTCGGACGGCAGGCCCGACACCGCCAACGCCGCCGTGACGGCACTCGGGCCGGGCACGACCGTCACATCTGCCTGGACGGCCCGAGCTGCACGCACCGCCGCCAGCCCGGGATCGGAGATCGCGGGCATCCCCGCGTCCGTGACCAGGGCAACCGTCTCTCCTCGGGCAAGTCGCTCGGACAGTTCAGCAACCCTGAGCTGCTCGTTCCCGGCAAAGAACGATCGGAGCGGCTTGTCGATTCCCAAGTGATCGAGGAGCGTTCTGGACCGACGCGTATCCTCGGCGAATACGACATCGGCGCTCCGCAGGGCTTCGACGAGTCGCCGGCTCGTGTCGCCGAGGTTACCGATCGGGGTACCGCAGAGAACCAGAGGCATCAGAAGTCCGGGAAATACGAGCGGAGTTCCGCGCCGATAGCCGGGTCGTCGGCAGCGATGAACAGAACTCGATCCGCGACCCGGGATACGAAGGCGTAGGTGTCACCCGTCAGCGCAATGCCGCTGCCATCGTTGCGAGTTCTCGACACCGCCATGTCCGCGGTGACATAGTCGCCCAACGCCTCCCGCATCTCGATGGCGTCGGTTTCGCTGTCGCCCGCGTAGAGAAGGGCGAACGCGACGTTCTCACCGTTCCAGAGGAGGCGATACTGGTCGCCTCCCCAACCGGCCGCGGCGGCATCGGCGACGTCTTCCCCAAGTTCCTGACGGAACATGACTTCGAAGATGAGCTCCCCCCAGACGGACTCCTCGACTGTCTCGTATCCGTCGAGCGGAGTGTCCGGTAGCGACACCGCGACTGCAGGCTCTCGTGCGGCGTACTTGTCCGGATGGATCACCTGCTCGGTCGTGGTCGGCGGGTCGACGTACGCTTCGTTGATGCGGTCGAATCCGGTGCTCGCACTCCACAGACCGTTGAGAAGGGTGAAACCCGCGTTGTAGGGAAAGACGAGCAGGTCCTGGATGAACCGCGGTGCCGCGTCGAAGACACTCGTGTCCTGATTGAGAGAGCCGGCGATCACCTCCTGCTGCTCGCCGGTGGCAAGCGCAGCGACATAGTGCAGCTCGGTGAGCGTTGCGTCTCCTTCCGTCACGGCTTGCAGCGCCGAGAGCCGGTCGAAGCGCTGAGCCTCGTCCAAGGCATCGGCCTCGTCGGAGAATCCGAAATGCTGGTCGGTAAGCGCATGGGTGAGCTCGTGCACGAGTGTGGCCTTCTGGGCAGGGCTCAACTCGTCCTCATTGCTGGGAACGACGAGCTCCTTCGTCTCTCCGTCGTAGAAACCGAGCACCTGCTCACCGTAGAGATCCTGGTAGAGAGCAAGCAGGTCCGTGCCTTCCGGAATGAGACCGAGGAGCTCTTCGAGCGCCGTGTCCCTGGCGATCTCATCCGGGTCGATATCCTCGTCGATCAGCTGGCGAACCCTGTTCGCGAGCTCGTCATCGTCGACCAGGGTAACGGTCGGTTCGGCGAGGAAATCGAGTTCACGGATCTGTTCGGTCCGCGCGATCAACTCGTTGATCTGAGTCAGGATTGCCTGTTCGTGAAGCGTCTGCGGGTCCAGCGTCGTCGTGGTCGACGGAGGAGCCGTCGTCGCAGGAGCCGTCGTCGCAAGAGATGTCGAGGAGGAGGACGTCGTAACCGCCTCACCCGGCGGCGTAGACACACACGACGCTACAGCAACCGAGACGACCAGGAGAGTGAAGAATCGACGCATGGCAGAACCCTACCCTCGGCAAGGGTTCGTGCGCCCGAACGATGCGGAGGGAGCGCCCTTCACGAGAGGCATCGGCCGGTTCGCTCCGCTACGAAGAGCCGCGAATCACGTTCTGCCATGAGCAAGCGCCAGAACGCCTCCTCCAAGACGACTCTCTCGTATCTCGGCTCTCTCAGACTCAGACCTGGAACGTCCGCCAATCCAGATCGAAGAGTTCCTTGTCGCTCATTCCCCCGACGCTCGGCGGCTCGAGCGAGATGTCGGGTCCTCCGGGAGCAAAGAACTCCCCGCCCACCTGGGCCCCTTCGGTGCCGGAGAACGCCATGAAGCACCGGCCGACGCCATCATATGGTTGCGGTGGCTCCGTTCCATCGATGCGCGAGGCGATCACGCCCGCGGCAGTGCGTCCCTGACGGGCGGCAAACGCCCCCGCCTTGGGGAGCACCTTCTCGCCGATGGGAACGATGTTGACGTCACCAACGGCAAACACACCCGGTACCGACGTCTCGAGGGTTCCTCGATCGACCTGGACCCACGGGGAATCGGCGAGGAGGCCGGAACTGGCAACGACGGCCGGTGGGCGGTGGACGGGAATCGTGACAGCCACATCGGTGATGATCTCGCTTCCGTCGGAAAACAGCATCGAACGCGGTCCGACCCGGGTGACCGTCACTCCGGCGTGCAACCGGATATCGCGATGCTCCAGCGCCGCGGCAACCTGCCGACCTGCCCGCGGACCGGCGACGGCGAGAGGGGTGGAACCGGGAACGGCGACATGCAACTCCGTGCCGGCCCGCAGACCCCGCTCGCGTAGCCACCAGTCGATCATCATCGACATTTCGAACGGGGCAGGTGGACACTTGATCGGAAGCCCGGACACTCCTATGACGACGGTCCCACCGCGGAACTCGGCAAGTCGATCCCTGAGACGCTCGGCCCGAGCCAGGTCGTAGAAGCCGTGCGCCTCCTTCGCCCCCGGCACCGCATCCCAATCGTATGTCGCTCCGAGAGCGATGACGAGGTAGTCGAAGTCGAAACCGCCGACAGATGTCGACACGACCCGTTCCCGCACGTCGATATGGTCGATCTCCGCTTCCACGAATCTGGCGCCATACCGAACGAGGTCGGAGAGATGCCGGGCAATCTCGTACCGGTCACGCTTCCCTACGACGATGAACGGGTTGTCGGCGGCGAGGTAGCTCGTTTCGTGCCGATCGATGACCGTGACACTGTGCTCGTCGCGAATCTGCGACAGAGCGACCGCTGCGGCAGCACCTCCGAACCCGCCACCGAGAATCACGACCTTTTTCACGGCGCCTCCTCACCTTCACCCTACGCGAATGCGTGAGTCGCGTACGGCGCTCGCGCCGCGTCACGAGAATGGAATCTCGGTCTCTGCCGCGGCCGAGCCGGTTCTCGACCAGGATGGCCGTCACTCCTCCGGGTGATCGCCCAACAGGCGTCCTCGAAACTCGCCGGCGCAACGAACGAAGATGACCGTCGGCAAACCCTCGACGAGTTCTTCCAGCCGATGCGCATATTCGACCTCTTCACCGGGTCGGTTCGCACGGAGTCCCATCAACACGACATCTGCTCGTGCCGAACGCTCTCGGATCAGGCTCTGGACAGTCTGACCGCTGCGCCGCACGATGACCTCGGTCTCGGCAGGGATGCGGGCGGCGTGGATGACCCGATCGAGCATGCGGGCATTCCGTTCGGCCATCATGTCGCTCGAAGTAATGCTCATGATGCGAATCCGGGCGTCGCGCCACTCCGGATTCAGCGAGATCAGGTGAGCGAACAGTGCAAGCATGTCCCCGTTGTTCTGCAGACCGCCCCACCACACATGGATTTCACGACCGCTCGCTCGCCGCTGATGCGGGACTGTCCGGCAGATGATCGCGGACTTGCCGATACGCGCGAGGCGTTCGATGATCTGCAGCGCGGAGACCCGCCGCTCGAGCTTGTCGCTGAATCCGAACATGACGGTGTTGGATTCGATACCGGCGATCCCGTTGGCCTGCGCGACGGCAACGGCGCCGTCCACGAAGTCGCCCACGACATCGACTTCGGCGAACGCGACGACTCCGAGCTCATCCAGATCCGCGTCGAGTTGCGCTCTTCGTTCGGCGGCAAACTCGCCATACCGTTCCAGCGATCCGACACCGAGCTCGCACACGGTCAGGATTCCGCGATCCTGCACGAGCCACGCAGCGAACCGCGCGAGGTCCGGACGGCGCCGCACGTCACCGGAGAACAGCAGGATGTTGGGCCGCCAGTTCCGCGGATCGTTGGGCAGCCTTCGGAGCTGGATCACCGTCGAGCGAACGAGCGACATCATGGCACCGCGCCGCAGATCCCCCCACGGGGCCACGAGTGCCCTCCTGCGCATCAGGAGATAGACGCCAACCTCGATAACGACCGCGACCACCAGAGCCACCGGGCTGATCAGGAACATGACCCAGAAACACGCCCCGGCACCCGCAAGCGAAATCGTCCAGTGGACGCGCATGGTCGGGCGGTACGACGGATCGGCAGTCAGATTCTCCACGCCCGCCACCAGGTTCACCATTCCGTAGGTGGTGAGAAAGAACATGGTCAGCACCGGGGCGACCGCATTGATGCCACCGAGAAGGACCGCTCCGAGCGCGACGAGCAGGGAAATGAGCAGAGGAACTCCCGGACCCCGCACCCTCCCGATCGGAGAACCCAGCCATCGTGGGAGGACTCGATCGGCCACCATCGCTTCGAGGGTTCGAGGCGCGGACAAGACGCTGCCCACCGCGGAGGAGAAGATCGCTCCCCACAGGCCCGGGAAGATCAGCACACCGGCAGCGCCGGCGATGGTGAACCAGATCAGATTGTTGGCGACGAGGTCGGCAGGATCGGCTGCGAGCGCCAAGCCGACGGCGACACCGATGTAGACCACGAATCCTACGAGCACGGCCGCGATCGTTCCTCGCGGGATGGACCGGTCGGGATGCTTCAGATCACCCGACAGGCTGATACCGACCAGGATTCCGGTGACCGCAGGAAAGAATACGGCGAAGACGGCCCAGAAGCCGGGTGGCTCCTCGAATGCAGTCGTGAGACGAATCGTCTCTGGGCTGCTGTTCGCGATACCGACACCGAGAACCACGAGTGACACCCCGATGGCGACCATGATCGGGATCTGCAGCCGAAGCGCCAGGCCGGCCCCTCTGGCGGCGAGAAGGGCAACCACGAGCACCGTTGCGGCGGCAACCACCTTCTGCGGCACTGCGGGCCAGACGATCCCGAGGCTCTCGGCCAGCCCGAAAGCGTAGAGCGTCACCGAGAATGCCTGTGCGAAGAACAACGGGATGCCGATCGCCGCCCCGATCTCCACCCCCAGGCTTCGCGAGATGATGTAGTAGGCACCTCCGGCGCCCACGCGCATGTTGGTGCTGACGGCGGAGACGGACAGGGCGGTGGCCAGCGTCACGAGATTGGCGATGACGATGATGACGAGCGCACCCGTCAGCCCGACACTGCCGACGACCCAACCGGTCCGCAGGTACAAGATAACGCCGAGGATCGTCAGGACGGACGGTGTGAAGACACCGATGAACGTGCCCAACTTCTCATCTCTGGATCGGCCCTTCAGCGCCGTCAACATCCGCTGCATTGGTCTCCCAGGGACCGGTCAAGCAAGGCTAGTGGCAAGTCGAGTGTCGGTGTCGAAGCGAACATGGCGCGTGTGAGGATCCGGGGACGAGGGCCTCCGGAGACAGGAGAATCGTGAACGACCAGACGGTGGAACCTTCTCGACGCCTTCTTCCTTCTCGACCGACGTCAGAGCTGCCCCGCATCTGCGTCGATGCCGTCGAGATAGGAAGGATCGTCATAGCGTCGGCGCCTGAAGGCGTCCGCGAACTCCGGCAGATCCTGGCCGGTGATGTGCAGCGACAGCAGCTCGGCCGCAGCCTGTGACGCCATGATGCCGAACCCGGACAGTGCCCCTATGACGAACGCGCCGGGTGTTCGCAGCGGCCCGATGATCGGGTAATTCTCGGGCGTCTTGACGTAGTACCCCCCGTCGACCCAGGTCTTGGGCACTCGTTCACGGTACGCCTCGAGACCGGGGATCATTCTCGACAGACCCCGCAGCACGACCTCGGCGTGCATCGGATCGACGGGGACGGGGAATCTGGGCGTCATGATGCGTCGCCGAACCTCCCACAACCCCAGCACCCACGGCGATTCGTCTCCGCCTTCCGGACGGAGGTGGCAGCCCGAGGGAAGGAGATCGAGCAGATCCGACATGCCGTCTCGCAACCCGGAGATCTCTTCCGGATCCCAGTCGATGGACTGCGGGTCGTCCCAGATCAGCAACGGAGCGTCCCTCGGCACCACACCGAGATGATCCTTGAACGCCACCTTGAGGTGCAACTCGGCGTGAATGGGAAGCTCCTCCCCGAGCAGACCTGCCACATCGCCCACCATCGGGCCTGCAGCGTCGACGAAGAATCGCGTTTCGATGCGGCTCCCATCGTCGAGATCGACGGCCCCGACTCCGGCCGGACCGGTCTCCACACCGATGACCTCGCGAGGCAGGAACCTCACTCCCGCCGACTTTGCCTCCGCGAACAGCCACGCCCCGAGCTGCTGCGCGTCGAGCCACCCTGCACGACGCACATGCAGCGCCCCCACGGCGTCTTCGGTCAGGTAGGGAAAGAGCCGCCGAAGCAGGTCGGGGTCCGCGATCAGGTCCGCACCCGAGGTCATCCTGTCCCAACGCCGCGCCACTGCACACGGCGTCCGATCCTTCAACGGTTTGTGGACGCGCAAGCTTCCCCCGCCTGCCTTTGCCGTTGCGATGGCATCGGATTCGAGGGCCTCGAGACGGGTGTCGTCCCCGGTGACGTAGATGTAGCCGCGCCGGTCGAGATTGAAGATGTCGCCCGAGGTGGTGGCGAACTCTTCGAGGAGATCGATCGAGCGGTTCATGAGATGAATCATCGGTGCTTGTGGCCACCAGTTCCGATAGCACTCGGTCGACTTGTCGCTCGTCAGGGTCAACGGCGGGCGCGGGTCACACAGAATCACGTCCCGTAGGCCGTGACGCATCGACAGGTGGTACGCGACACTCACGCCCGCGATACCCGCACCGGCGATCACAACCTCCGCCTTCACGCTCCTGCTTCCTCCCCACGGGAGCCACATACCCACGAACCCAGGGCTCAGGGGGGTCACTACGACCCCTACGAGCCCAGGGTTCAAGGACACCGGCGCCGATCCTAGGCTTGGGGGGTGTCACACCTCCGTTATCGTGTCCTCCTCCTCCTTCTCCTCATCACACTTGGAGCATGCGCTCCGCCGGTAACCCATGACCTCTCCGGTTCGCTGGCGGTGTTCGATTACTCCTATCACAACGATCTCATCGTCGAGGAGGCCCAGCGTCTGGCGAGAGGTGACTACTTCGGACTTCCCGAGGCGGAACGCGATGCCGTCTGGATCGAAGCTGTCGGCCTTGTACGAGGAACGCCGTGCACAGACGGAGTCGAGACGTTCCCCGGGATTCATGCGGGAGCTCCGGTACGGATCATGGATGCCGACGGCAGCATGCTCGCCGACAGCGCCCTCTCGGGTGGATTCGTGGACCTTCTCCCCTATCCGGACGTGCAGGCGAAGGTGATCGCCGTCTGCCGCTTCGAGTTCGAAGTGCCAGAACTCGCGGATACGACCGGCTACGCGATTCTCGTAGGAGACCAGGAGCCGAAAACCTTCACCAAGCCGGGCCTCGAAGCAGCCGGATGGACGGTATCGCTCGAATTCGGGGTGAACCGTTGAGCTTCTGCACCACCGCCGGGATGTGAACGATGCTTCGTCCGACGAGATCTAGTCTTGGGCCGACACGACATCACATCGTCACGGTTCACGCGACACGCCCCATCCTCGGGCGGGAGGTTGATTAATGATCATCGGAGTCCCCAAGGAATCTCTACATCACGAGCATCGGGTTGGCCTGACTCCGGACGCCGCAGCCCACCTGCACAGGCTCGGACACACGGTTCTGGTCCAACACGACGCAGGACTGGGTGCCCGATTCTCCAACCACGAGTATGAGCAGGCCGGCGCGCAGATCGTCTACAGCGCGGAGGAGGCCTACCGACGTGCCGATCTCGTCACCAGGATCGGCACGATGTCTTCGGTCGAGCTGGATCTCCTCAAGCCCGGATCCGCAATCTGCAGTTTTCACCACATGGCGGTCGCCTCGAAAGCACTGGTCGACGGGTTGGTCGAGCGAGAGATCACCGCCGTCTCCTACGAACTCATCGAGGACGCAGCAGGCAACCGCCCGATCCTCGCACCGTTCAGCGAGATGGCGGGAATGCTCGCTGTGCATCTCGCCGGCTACTACCTCCAGAACGACTCCGGGGGAAGGGGAATCCTGTTGGGCAACGTGCCGGGGATCTCCCCACCGACCGTCGTCATCCTCGGTGCGGGAATCGCCGGCCGGACGGCGGCATGTCACGCGAGAGCGACCGGGGCCCGCGTCGTCGTGATCGACACCGACATGGCGAAACTGAGATCGGTGAGTTCCCGATGTGGCGGTCAGGTTGCGACTGCGAACGCCAGTCTCGAGCCGCTGGAGAACTACACGGCTTCGGCAGACGTGCTCATCGGCGCGGTGCTCATTCCCGGTTCGCGAGCTCCGATTCTGGTCACCGAGGACATGGTCGAAGGGATGCGTCGAGGAAGTGTGATCGTCGACCTCTCGATCGACCAGGGAGGTTGCGTGGAAACCAGCCGGCCGACGGGTCTCGACCAGCCGACCTACATCGTCCACGATGTCGTGCACTACTGCGTGCCGAACATGACGGCGAACGTCGCCCGCACGGCCTCCAAAGCGCTCACGAGAGCCGTCCTGCCCCAACTGGTGTCGCTGGCCGAACGAGGGACCGGAGGTGCTGCGGCGGCGGATCCCCATCTCGCCGCGGGAGTGGTGATGTATGAAGGAAACCTCGTGCACCGCCAGGTCGCCGCCGCCCACGGCCTGCCCTTCGTCGAGCTGAGATCGCTCCTGACGGGAGCCGGCGCATGAACTGGTTCGACGACTACAGATCGAAGCTGCAGACTCCGCACCAGGCAGTCTTCCAGATCCAGAGCGGCGACCGTGTCTACTACGGAGGGAACGCGGCGATCCCGTGGGCACTGGTCAGGGCGCTCGCAGAACGAGGCGAAGAACTCTCCGACGTCCAACTCAATCACGTTCTCCTCGTTGGCGACGATCCCCTCTCCGATCCGGCGATGGCCGATCATTTCCGTCACAACTCGCTCTTTGTGGGACCGGCGGATCGGGCTGCGGTGAACGAAGGACGCGCAGACTACGTTCCCATCTTCCTGCACCAGATTCCGCGCCTGTTCAAAGAGAACATCATTCCCCTGGATGTCGCAATGTTGATGGTGTCCCCGCCGGACGAGCACGGCTTCATGAGCCTCGGCGTCGAGACGCTCGCCTCCCAGGCCGCCTACCAGTCGGCCAAGAAGGTGATCGTCCAGGTGAACACGAAGATGCCGCGCATTCTCGGCGACTCGTTCCTCCACGTGAGCAGGGTCGACACGATCGTCGAGCACACCGAGGCGTTGCCCAACCTGATACCGAAACCGGCCACAGAGGTCGAACGCAAGATCGCGGCGCACGTACTCGAGCTCATTCCGCCGCGTTCGACGGTGCAGATGGGCATTGGCGGCATCCCAGACTCGGTGTACGAGTCGATGGAAGGCGATCTACAGCTTGGGATCCACACCGAGATGCTGTCGGACGGAGCCATGCGCGCCATCGAACGCGGCGTCGTCACCGGGGCATACAAGTCGCTCCATCCCGGGAAGGTCGTGATCACGTTCGCGATGGGAAGCGACGATCTCTACGAGTTCCTCGACAACAATCCGCTCATCGAGGCACACCCCGTCGACCACACGAACGATCCGTTTGTCGTTTCCCAGAACGACAACATGGTCGCGATCAACTCTGCGATCGAGCTGGATCTGACCGGACAAGTCTGTTCCGACTCGATCGGCCCATACATCTACTCGGGGTTCGGCGGGCAGGTCGACTTCATTCGCGGTGCGGCGAAGTCCAAAGGCGGCCGACCCATCATCGCGCTTCCCGCAACCGCCAAGGGCGGAACGCTCTCTCGCATCGTCCCGTTCCTGAAGCAGGGCGCCGGTGTGGTCACCAGCCGTGCCGATGTTCACTACGTCGTCACCGAATACGGCGTCGCCAACCTGTTCGGCATGAATCTCCGGGAACGGGCAGAGGCGCTGATCGAGATCGCCGCCCCTCAGTTTCACGAGGAGCTGGAGGCCGCTGCGAAGGAACGCAAGCTGCTGCCGTGAGACTCTCTGCCGGTACCCGGGGATGGCGAACGGATTCATCTCGAGCAGGTGCCGACATCGACCAGAGCGTGGTCCACCCCAGGAGAGGACCGAGCGAGTAGCGTCCTGTCCATGGCCACCGTGCAGCTCTTCGTCACGTGCCTCGTCGATGCGTTCGCGCCGCAGGTTGGAGAAGCCGTCGTGGACCTTCTCGAGCGACTTGGACTGACCGTCGAGTTTCCCTTCGGACAGACGTGCTGTGGTCAGCCTGCGTTCAATGCCGGTTTCCGTGACGAAGCCCGGCGTATGGCCGTGCACACACTCGAGGTGCTCGACGCCACCGAAGGCATGATCGTGCTGCCATCGGGGTCGTGTGCGGACATGGTCATCCGCCACATCCCCGATCTCGTCGCCGACGACCCCGACCTCTCCGAGGCGGCTCAGAGGGTCGCGGCCAGGACGCGTGAGTTCACCTCGTTCCTGGTCGACGACCTCGACGTGACCGATGTGGAGGCCACCGGCGCCGGCTCCTGCACGCTACACCACTCCTGCCATGGCCTGCGGAACCTCGGCGTGAAGTCACAGCCTGAACGGCTCCTCGACAACGTCCAGGGAATGGATCGGGTGGAACTCGCGGACGCGACCGAGTGCTGTGGCTTCGGAGGCCTGTTCGCTCTCGAGATGCCCGACGTATCTATCGCGATGCTCGACAGGAAGCTCGACAACATCGAGGCAAGCGGTGCCGACACGATCGTCGGAGGCGACATCTCGTGTCTCCTGCACATTGCAGGAGGTCTGCACCGGCGAGGGAGCTCCATCGAGGTTCGCCACATCGCCGAGATCCTCGCCAAACGATGACCTCCTTCCTCGAACGAGCGCGCTCGGACATCGGCACTCCCCCGATTGCCGCGCTGCAGATCGGCGCGCGACGATTCTCCGACCATCGCGCGCACGCCGTCGAGGCATTCCCGCCGATGGACGACATGCGAGATCGCGCTCGAGCAATCCGCCTCCACACGCTCGCGAATCTGGATCGGTATCTGGCCCAGTTCGCAGATGCTCTCGAAGGGGTGGGAGGGCACGTGTTCTTCGCCGCGGATGCCCACGAAGCCAACGAGTACGTCGTACAACTTGCGCACGCCCGAAACGTGGAGCGGATCGTCAAGTCCAAATCCATGCTCACCGAGGAGCTGCACCTCAACGACGCCCTCGAAGCCGAGGGGATGGAGGTCGTCGAAACCGATCTCGGAGAGTTGATCGTGCAGCTCGCGAACGACCGCCCATCACACATCATCGCCCCGGTCCTCCACAAGACCCGCTTCGAGATCGGCACGCTGTTCGAAGAGAAGCTTGGCGTCCCGTACACAGATGATCCGATCCAACTGAACACGATTGCCCGCCGCCATCTCCGTCCCCTGTTCCTCACCGCGGACATGGGGATCAGCGGCGTGAACATCGCTGTCGCGCAGACCGGTTCCATCTGCATCGTCACGAACGAAGGCAACGGTCGCCTCACCACCACGGCGCCCAGAATCCACGTTGCGATGTTGGGTGCGGAACGCCTCGTCCCATCGATCGGGGACATGTCCGTCATCCTGGAGGTACTCGCCCGCAGCGCGACAGGCCAGAAGCTGAGCGTCTACACGAACGTCCTCACCGGCCCTCGCCGCCCCGGTGAACCGGACGGCCCGGACGAACTCCATGTCGTGATCGTCGACAACGGGCGCTCGAAGGTCCTGGCGGGTCCAAGCTCCGAGATCCTGGCCTGCATCCGCTGCGGAGCGTGCCTCAACGTCTGTCCCGTGTACCGGACCGTCGGCGGGCACGCCTACGGCAGCACCTATCCGGGACCCGTCGGATCGGTGCTCACCCCGGCACTGTTCGACCTCGACGAATGGTCGGATCTGCCGTACGCGTCCACGCTCTGCGGAGCATGCCTGGAAGTATGTCCCGTTCGTATCGACATTCCCCGACTCCTGCTCGATCAGCGCAACCTGTCCGTGCAGACGCGAACCGGACCCATGTGGATGCGACGCCCGCTGCGTGCCTACGCAGGTGCAGCGACGCACCCGGGCCGCTTTCGCGCGCTGCTGCGTGCCGGTGCCGTCATCGGTCGTCTGTTCCGCACCGGATGGATCCGCCGGCTTCCCTGGCGAGGAGCCGCATGGACCCGGGGCAGGGATCTGCAGGCACCAGTCAAGTCGTTTCATCGACGCTGGAAGGAGCGCAACCGTGGATCGTGACGCGTTCTTGGCTCGGATCCGGTCGGCGTCGGCGTCCCTGTCGGCCTCTTCCGACCCGGGGATTCTCGTCCCCGAGCAGCCCCCCGGTGATCTCGTAACCCGCTTCTGCCGTGAGCTCGAAGCCGTCGACGGGGTGCCCCACCGTGCTGTGGATACGGATGATGCCCTCCGCATCGTCCTCGAGCTGATGGAAGGACACCGTTGGTTCATGGCCCGTGGGCCACTGCCGGTGCCCGGCCTTGCCGGCCGCCTGATTCATGACGGCTATCGGATCATGAACAGCGATGTGCCACCTGACCCGGCGGCGCGTATCGAGCACCAGCTCGCCTACAAGACACTCGAGGTCGGGATCACCGCGGCGGACGCCGCTCTGGCCGAGTCGGGGTCGATCGTCGTCACGTCGGGACGCGAATCACCGCGGATGGCGTCCCTGATCCCGGAGACCCACATCGCTCTGGTCCGCACCGATCAGATCTATCCGTCGCTCAGTCACTTCCTCGCCGAACGCTCCGAGGTGGCGACCCGGTCGAGCAACATGGTCGTGATCACCGGGCCGAGCCGCACCGGCGACATCGAGCAGACCCTGACGCTGGGTGTGCACGGTCCGCGCCAGGTCCACGTCGTCCTCATCCCGTTCTCGTGACGGTTGAGCCGGTTAGTTCCCGCGAAGCGTCACGAGAACGGAGGCAGTCCAGTCTTTCACCAATCGATCCAGCGTCGTGAGTGGCATCATGCCCGAGTCCAGAACGGTGTCGTGGAATCCCTTGACGTCAAAGCTCTCACCAAGGGCCGCCTCTGCCTCGCTCCGCATCCGCTGGATCTCCAGACGTCCGATCATGTAGGCGAGCGCCTGACCCGGCAAGCCGATGTAGCGATCGACCTCGTTCTCGATCGTGCCGATCGACATCGGGGAGTTCTCGGCGAAGAAGTCGATCGCCTGCCGGCGGCTCCACCCTTTCGCGTGCAGGCCGGTGTCGACGACCAGCCGACCGGCGCGCATCGAGTCGGCCGAGAGCATGCCGATGCGCTCGAGGGGCCCCGAGTACAAGCCCATCTCGTCGGCAAGACGTTCGGTGTACAGGCCCCAGCCTTCGGCGTAGGCCGTGACGCCTGCGTGCTTTCGAAAGTCGGGGATTCCTTCGAGTTCCTGAGCGATCGCCAACTGAAGATGGTGGCCCGGGATCCCCTCGTGATACGCCATCGCCTCGATCTCATAACGGCCCCAGTGTGTCGGATCGGACGTGTTGACGAAGAACATGCCGGGTCGAGATCCGTCGGTGGCCGGCGGGAAATAGAACGCGGTCGGCCCGCTCGGTGTTTCGGCAACGATGCAGTCGGCCTTCGGAAGACGTCCGAACCAGTCCCCGATCGCGGCATTGGCCTTTGCGAGCGCACGCTCCGAAGCGGCGACGACTTCCGGGCCTGCCACAAAGTGCAGATCCGGATCCTCGCGTAGACGTGTGAAGATCTCGCTGAGATCGTCGGTGCCGAGAGCCTCCTTACCGAGCTTTCGATACTCGCCGGCCAACCGCTCGACCTGGTCGAGACCGATGTCATGGATCTCATCGGCCTTCAACCGCAGCGTCGTGTGCTGATGAATCGCCTTCGCGTAGAGTTCGTCGCCGCCAGGTACCCAGGACACGCCGCTTCGCTCCTGCGGCCTGGCGAACGGCAAGACCTCGTTCGCGATCGTGTCTCGATACCGTTGCAGCGATGGCCGGATCGCGTCACGAACGACGGTGGCGAGACGCTCCTTCCACGCTTCGGTTGCCGACGTGTCGAAGGATTCCGGGACCCGTACATGCAGAAATGGATTCTCTTCCATCGGCAACGCGAGCAGCGCGTCGAGCTGCCCGACCGTCTTCTCGCTCGTCAGCGCAGGCGGTGTCCTGCCATCGACAAGCCCTTCGCGCAGGCGCTCGCCCATCTCATCGAACACTCGAGCGAATCCTCGGTACTTCTCGACCAACGCCTCGGCATGCTCGGACTCCTCGATGGGCAACTGGGGGATCAGCACGGGGATCATCGCCTGCAAACCCATGGCGTGGTTGACCGCGAACTCTGCCGCCCTCGTCTCGAGGGCATCGGCCCCGGTGGAGGCTTCGAAGATCAGCACATCCCTGGTGATTCGTTCGTCCTTGTCGAGACCTGCCTGATCGATCGCCTCGGCCCGTCCTGCGAAGTCCCGAAGCCGGGCGATCTGGGCGTCCTCGGCCTCTCTCGACACTTCCTCGACCTTCTCGTCGAACCGGTGATCTCCGAGCATCATGGCGTGCGTCGGGTTGGTCTCCATCGTGTAGTCCCAGTACTCGTCGCCGAGCCTGCGCAGTTCCTCGTTCACCGTCCAGCCTTTCGTCGCAGCAGATCACTCATCTTGACCCACCGTGGGTACAACGTCGAATCTGGAGAAACGCCTGGCACCGCTCCCCCGTGCCGTGATACAATATGACTGACTGGTCACCCACATTGGAGCGTCATGGGTCGAATCACCGCCGAGGCGAAGCTCGAGGTCCGCAACCGACTCCTCGCCACGGCTGCAGAGCACTTTGCCCGCGACGGCCTCGAGCGAACGAGTATCGACGCCATCGCGTCCGGAGCGGGCGTCGCCAAGGGAACCGTCTACAACTACTTCCGATCCAAGGACGAGCTTTTTGCCGAGGTCATCGCGGAGGGTGCACGACGCGCGGTACAGCGATACGAAGCCAATCCGGCGGCGGGATCGACCAGGGACCGGCTCCGGGGACTGGCCGAAGCAGACGTGCAGGTCGTGCGGGAACAGGAGCCTTTCCAGCAGGTCGTGATCAGGGAAGCCCTGGCGTTTCGACCTGAAACCTATCCCCTCGTCATCAGGCATCTCGCCCCGTTTGTCGGCGCCGTGGCACATGTCCTCGACGAAGGTGTGTCCGCAGACGAGGTGCGCGCAGATCGGCCCACTGCCGAACTCGCCCTGGCTTTTGTCGGCATCCTCGGCATCCTGTATGTACAACACTGGGGCTCCGGCGGCACGTGGCCGAAACTCGACGAGATCCCCGACCTCGCGGTCCTGCTGTTCTTCGAGGGTGTCGGACGACGGCCAGGGAAGCAACGATGAGCACGTACGCGTTCATGCGCTGGCTCGAGTCGACACCGTCTCGCTACGACCGTGGCATGCACCTCTTGAGCAGGGGACGTATGTCCCGCGTCTACGACCGTGTTGCCGAACTGGCGGCAGGACCGGGGCTGCGCGTCCTCGATGTCGGCTGCGGAACCGGAGGGGTCACCCTGGCGTGCGCTGCACGAGGAGCAGAGGCCGTCGGCCTCGACCGGGATGCCGGCATGCTCGAGGTCGCCGCAGCGAAACCGGCGCCTGCCGACGGAAGCGTCGAATGGGTGGAGTTGGGGGCGGCCGAGATCGAGGACCGATTCGATCCCGAAACGTTCGATAGCGTCGTGTCGTGTCTCGCCTTCAGCGAGATGTCCCCGCAAGAACGCGCCTACGTGCTCGGGATCGTCCATGACCGACTTCGTCCGGGAGGCCGGCTGGTGATCGCAGACGAGGTCGAACCGACAGGCGCCGGCGCCCGTCTGCTCTACCGATTGCTACGAATCCCCATGACCGTGGCGACCTGGTTGCTCACTCAGAAAACAACACATCCCGTGCACGGCCTCACCGACGCCGTGCGCCAAGCGGGTTTCGCGAACATCGACGAGGAACGTCCGTGGCCGGCCTTCGTCATCTTGAGTGCGAGGAGACCATCATGAAACTACTGGACTCCATATTCGACACGGCGTTCAGGTTCTTGCCACATCGCTCGAAGACGGGGCTCTTCCCGATCGGTGATCCCGACCGCTCCTCACCCGTCATCGTCACGGGCAACTACACCCTCACCGTGCGACGCGTGTCCAAGGCGCTGCAGGGTGAGGACGTCTGGCTGCTCGTCACCGACAGCAGAGGCATCAACGTGTGGTGCGCTGCAGGAGGAGGCCATCTCACCCATCATGACGTGATCGCCGCGGTTCGAACATCCCAAGTCGCAGACCGGGTCGACCATCAAGAGCTGATCCTGCCCCAGTTGAGCGCCACCGGGGTCGAGCGAAATCGTGTCGAGGAGGCGACCGGATGGCACGCGACGTGGGGACCGGTCCACGCGACGGACCTGCCTGCATTCCTGAGACGCGGCCGGCACGCCGTGAGGGAAGAGCGAGCCGTGCGCTTCCCGATGAGTGATCGCCTCCAGATGGCAGTGATGTGGACCGCCCCGATGGTGCCGATCCTGTGGTTGATCCTGTGGGCGATCAGCGGACCGCTACCGGCGGTCGTCGGCGCGGTGGCCATCACGGCCATCGTGCTGGGACTCTTCGCAGGCATGCCGTGGCTGCCGCTGAGGACACACCGAGGGCTACTCGTCTATGGCGGCCTGGCCTTGGCCGGGTTCGCGTTCGGTGCTGCCCTCTTCACGGCCGCCGGGGCCCTGACGACGAGAAACCTCATCGTGCTCGCCGCCGCGTGTGTGGTCGGGACCGGGATCGTGTCGGTGGATGTCGCCGGGTCGACACCGCTGCTGTCGAGTTCGGTCAACCCGAGCGATTTCAGGGTCGAGTTGCTGGTCGACCGTTGCACCGGGGCTGCACAGTGCGTGCTCGTATGCCCGCGTGACGTGCTCGTCATGAACGGCCACGTCCACAAGGTCGAGATCGTCCGGCCCGCGAACTGCATCCTGTGTGGCGCCTGCATCGTCCAGTGCCCCGAAGATGCCCTCCGCTTCCGGTTCGACGACGGGAGGGTCGTCGAGCCGGCGACGATACGCAGAACACGCCTCAATCTGCTGGGCAAACGCACCATCGACGTGACCTAGTGTCACGCGAGCAGCAGCTTCTCCAGCCTCCGCGCCGCAACCACGATGCCAACCGCACCCATCACGACCAGGAACCCGATGTGGTAGAGCATGGTCCATTCGAAGATCCCGAGCGTAAGCGAACGAATCAGCACGACACCGTGATAGAGCGGCGACAGTTGCGCCGCCCATCGCAGCCACTCGGGATACACGCTGAGCGGGTAGAACGTCGCCGAGAACAGAAACAGGGGAAGCGTGACGAGTTGCACGAGATCGAAGTCCTGCCAGGATCGCATGAACGACGTGGCCGCCATGCCTGCTGCAGCGAATCCGAAACCGAGCAGGAGCGCCGCAGGGACGGCGAGCAGCCCCCACAGCGACGGCATCAGGCCCATGATCCACATCACGACGAGGAACCCCGTCGCATACAGCGCTCCTCGAAACAGCGACCACGTGATCTCTCCGATGGCAATGTCGCCGGGCGCCATCGGAGTCGCCAGCACAGCGTCGTAGATCTTCGCGTACTTGAGCTTGAAGAAGATGTTGAACGTCGATTCGTAGACGGCACCGTTCATGGCCGCCGCACCGAGGAGCGCGGGCGCCACGAACGCCGCATAGGAGATCGGTTCCCCGGTGGGTCCCACGACATCACCGACGAGTTTGCCGAGTCCGATACCGATGGAGAAGAGATAGAAGAGCGGTTCGAAGAATCCGGAGAAGATGACGATCCATGCGTGCCGGTACACGAGGAAGTTCCGTTCGAGAAGATGTCGTGCCCGCCGACTGCCCATCGCCGACGGCGGCACGATCCTGGCCATGAGGGTCCCGGTGGTCATTGCCCCAACTTCTTCGTGAACGTGTGGATCGCCACGAGCGTGCCTCCGACGATCCACGCGAGAAGGTATGCCACATGTACGAACGGCGAGAAGGTCGTGGCCAGACCGAGGGTCGTTGCGCGAGTCAGCTCGACGCCATGCCACAGCGGCACGGCGTAGGCGAGCGGCTGCATCCAGCCGGGAAGCTGTGTGATCGGAAAGAACGTCCCGGAGAACAGGAACATGGGGACGATCCCGAACCGGAAGAGGTTGCTCAATCCGGTGTCGCGCTTCAACCATGCCGCGTAGCCGCTGACCGGTGCGGCGAATGCCAGCCCGGTCAGCACCGCGGGGAACACTGCCAGCAATCCCACACCGACGGCCACGGCTCCGAAAGCGGCCATGACGAGGACGAACACGGTCGACACGAAGATCATACGAATGCCGACCCAACCGAGATGACCGATGACGAGGTCCGGGATCCTGATCGGCGTGGCCAGCGTGGCGAAGTACGTCTTGGTCCACTTGATGCCCGCCATGACCGGCCACGACCCGTCGCCTGCGCCCGTCTGCATGGCGGCCGCCGCGAGCAGCCCGGGAGCGAGGTAGGCCAGGTAGGGAATGCCGATCGACGCGCTCCCGGCGCCACGGTTCACGAGCGTGCCGAGACCAACCCCCATGCCCAGCAGATACAGGACCGGACTGAGGAAGGTCGAGATGACACTTCCCCGCCATGTGCGGCGGTACACCCGGGCGTGCGCCTCGACGACACGGATCGCAGCCGCAGCCATCAGTCGATCAGGCTCCGGCCGGTGAGACGCAGGAATACGTCTTCGAGCGTGCTGCGGCGAACCACCACCGTTTCGGGTTTCAGCCCGCGCTCGGCCACCTCGGCGGCGGTCCGATCGCCGTCGACCGTGTACAGGAGCACGCTGTCGGGAAGGACCTCGGTCCGTTGCGAGAGTCCCTCGAGGAGCGGCAGCGCCTCCTCTTGACCGCCCACCGGGAATCGCAGTTCCACGACGTCACGTGTCGAGTGCGTTTCGATGAGTTCGCGCGGCGAGCCCTCTGCAACGATCTTCGCCTTGTCCATCACGACGAGGCGGTCGCACAGTTGCTCCGCCTCGTCCATGTAGTGGGTCGTGATGATGAGGGTCACCCCTCGTTGCTTGAGCCGGTAGAGCCTGTCCCAAAGCGCATGACGGGCCTGCGGATCGAGGCCGGTGGTCGGCTCGTCCAGCAGGAGCACATCGGGCTTGTTGATGAGTGCCCGGGCGATCGTCAAGCGCCGCTTCATCCCGCCGGAGAGATTCTCGACCTGGGCGTCGCGCCGTTCTGTGAGTTGGGCGAACTCGAGCAGTTCGTCCGCCCGGTCGGTGATCACCGATCGGGGCAGGTCGAAGTACCGCCCGTAGACCAACAGGTTCTCGAAGACCGACAGCTCGTTATCGAGATTGTCTTCTTGGGGGACCACCCCGAGACGCGCCCGAATGAGCGGCCCCTGCGTGGCAGGGTCCATATCGAGAACTCTCAGCGTTCCTTCGGTGACCGGCGACACGGCGCCGATCATGCGCATGGTGGAGGTCTTGCCTGCGCCATTCGGTCCAAGGAACCCGAACGCCTCGCCGTACTCGACGGCGAAGTCGACGCCGTCGACCGCGGTGAAGTCGCCGAAACGTTTGGTGAGCGCGCGTGCGAATACGAGGGGTTCGGCCATGGGATAGGCATCGTAGCTCCCCCCGAACCGTTCTCGTGACGCTTCGACGGAATAGTCCGTGCGAGGTGTCACGAGAACGGAGGACGCCGTTGGCGACTCGGCTACCGCAGCGCCGGAATGATCTCCCGCCCGTACGCTTCCAGGGTCTCCTCCTGGGCGTCGTGCATGAGGTAGATGGCGAACTGATCAACGCCTCTGTCGCGCAGGTCGGTCAGTTTGGCGATATGGTCGGCCACAGAACCCAACACGCAGAACCGGTCGACGATGGCATCGGGCACAAACTCGGCCGAGGGATTCCGCTTCTTGCCATGGTGCCGGTAGTCATAGCCCTGCCGGTCCTTGATGTAGTCGGTCAGAGCCGTCGGGACCGCAATCCCACCACCGCCGTAGCGGGCGACGAGGTCCTCGACGTGGTTGCCGACCATGGCCCCGAACCAGCGCAGCTCCTCCCTCTGATGGGCGAGGTCGTCACCGACATAGGCTGGAGCGGCCACGCAGACCTGGACGGAGCCCGGATCGCGCCCGGCCTGCCGAGCGGCGTCCCTCACCACTCCCATCGTCCATTCGAGGATCTTGGGATCGGCCAGCTGCAGAATGAATCCGTCGGCTTCCCGACCGATGAGATCCAGAGCTTTCGGGCCGTAGCCGGCCACCCACATCGGCAGGTCCCAGCCTTCCTCGCCGACCCACGGGATCCGCAGTTCCACCCCCCGGTACATGACCGACTCACCGGCCACCAGACCCTTGATGACCTGCATGGACTCCGAGATCGTCGCCAGTGTCATCGGTTTACGACCGATGACTCGCAGCGCCGAGTCGCCCCGTCCCATACCGCAGATGGTGCGACCCCCCGACATGTCGTTGAGGGTGGCGAACAGCGAGGCGAGCACCGTCCAGTCGCGGCTACCCGGGTTGGTGACCATCGGCCCGACGACCACGTGCTCGGTGGCCGCCAGCATCCGGCTGAAGATCACGAACGGCTCTTGCCAGAGGATGTGAGAATCGAATGTCCACACATGGGAAAACCCGTTCTGCTCGGCCAGCTTGGTCAGCTCGACGACTCGCGACGCCGGCGGATCGGTCTGCAGTACGACTCCGAAATCCATTTCCCTCACCCTGCCTTGCTCTCGTTGTGGAACGGTGGCCGATTCCCGCCCACGTGTGTTGCGGGAACCCCAGATCGGCTTCGCCGACAGCGTCGAACGGTGTCTGTGCGGACACCACTCCCGCGACCGGATCGCGCCTGTTCACCCGCCGTTCGGCTCACCCGATCACCCGCCTGTTGCTGATCCGGTGTTCGATGGGTTCCACGTGCATCGCCTCAGATGAGCAACTGGTTCGTGCCGCGCTTGAGATACCGCCCGTCGCCCTTGGTTCCCACGTACCTGCCGCCTTTGACGATCACCTTGCCACGAGAAAGCACCTGGTCGATCGTGGCGTTGATCTCCATGCCTTCGTAGCACGTGTAGTCGATGTTCCCGTGAATGGTGCCGGGCGCCGAGTACGTGAAGGATGTATGGGGGTCGTACACGACGATGTCGGCGTCCGACCCGACGGCGATCGTCCCCTTGCGTGGATACATCCCGAACATCTTGGCCGGCGTGGTGGCGACGAGGTCCACCCAACGATTGATGTCGAAGCGGCCCCCAACCACGCCGCTTTGGTACATCACGTTGAATCGCTCCTCGACGCCGGGGAGGCCGTTCGGGATGAGCGTGAAGTTGCCCTCCCCCAACCGCTTCTGACGACCCAACGTCTCGTCGTCGTCGTAGAAGAAACAGGCGTGGTCGGTGGACACGACCTGGAGGTCTCCACGGGCAAGGGCGTTCCACAGGTACTCCTGATGACCCTCCTCCTTGAAGCGGATGGGCGGCGAGCAGACGTACTTGGCGCCCTCGAAACCGGGCAGGGAGACATGATCTTCGACGGACAGGTGGAGATACTGCGGACACGTCTCCCCAAACACGTTGAGACCGAGATCTCGAGCCTTCGTGAGCTCGGCGACCCCCTCCTTACAGGACATGTGGACGACGTAGAGAGGCGCACCGGCCAATTCCGCCAGGGCGATGGCACGATGCACCGCCTCGGACTCGGTCGCGGGTGGGCGTGTGATGGAATGGTATTTGGGGTCGGTCTCGCCCCGTTCGAGAGCCTGCTCCCTCAGCACATCGATGGCAATGCCGTTCTCGGCATGCATCATGATCGTCGTGCCGTCCCTGGCGGCCCGTTGCATCGCGCGGAAGATCTCCCCGTCGTCGGAGTAGAGGACGCCGGGGTACGCCATGAACAGCTTGAAGCTGGTGACGCCTTCGTTGACGATCGCCCCCATCTCCTCGAGGGAGACATCGTTGATGTCGCCGACGATCATGTGGAATCCGTAGTCGATGGCGCAGTTCCCTTCGGCTTTCTGCATCCACTTCTCGAAGCCGTCTCTGACCGACTCGCCCTTGACCTGAACGGCGAAGTCCACGACGGTGGTCGTGCCTCCGAACGCGGCCGCGCGAGTACCGGTTTCGAAGTTGTCGGACACGTAGGTCCCACCGAAGGGAAGCTCGAAATGCGTGTGGACGTCGACACCCCCCGGCACGACATACTTGCCCGAGGCGTCGATCACCGTATCAACGCCCTCCTGCCAGTGATGCCTCCCCGGCGCGGCCATCGCGACGACCTTTTCGTCCTCGATGAGCACGTCCGCCGGGATCGTCTCGGTCGAGGTGACGACCGTGCCGTTGATGATGGCGATTCTCATCAGTTGTCTCCTCTCTCGAAGAGGGATGCGGTCGTGGCAACCGCGTCGCTCAGTACGTCAAAGCCCTCGTCGGCCTCCTCCTCTGTCAAGGAGAGAGGCGGCGCGATACGCAGGACGTTGCCGAACAGGCCGCCCTTGCCGATCAGCAGGCCTCCTGCCCGAGCTTCCTCCATGATGTGTGATGCTGCCCCCGGGTGTGGATCCGTCCCGCCGGGACGAACGAGTTCCACGCCGATCATGAGGCCCTTCCCCCGTACCTCGCCGATGATCTCGTAGCCGTCGGCCAGGTGATCGATACGGGACCGCAGATGTTGGCCCACCTTCAGGGCGTTGGTCTGCAAGTCATGTTCCAACAGGTAGTTCAGGTTGGCCAGCGCCCCCGTCGTGGCGAGCGGGTTCCCCCCGAACGTCGAAATCGAGTTGGCATTCAGACAGTCCATGATCTCGGCTCGCGCGATCACTCCGCCGATGGCCAGCCCGTTTCCGACGCCCTTCGCGAAGGTGATCATGTCGGGAATGATGCCGTGTGCCTGGTAGCCCCAGAAGTTCTCGCCGGTCCGCCCCCATCCTGTCTGGACCTCGTCGGAGATGAAGAGAATCCCGTGCCGGTCCAGTTCGTCCTTCATCGCTCCGAAGAACCCATCCGGTGGCGTGACAAAACCGCCCACACCCTGGATCGGCTCGGCGATCATGCATGCCACATCCCCGGAGGTGGCAACGTTCAGCAGATCGCGCAGGTCGGCCACGCAGGCGGCAGTGAACGCTTCGTCCGGAAGGTGACCGAAGGGGCTTCGATACCGATAGCCGCTGTGCACGTACGTCACGTTGAGAGGACCGAGGCTGGTCGGCGACCAGGACCGGTTGCCGGTGAGTGAAACGGCCGCGAACGAGCGGCCGTGATAACTGTTGCGGAGCGCCAGCACCTCGTTGGAGCGTCGGTAGGTGGTGGCCAGCAGCATGGCCGTGTCGTTGGCTTCGGTCCCCGAGTTCGTGAAGAAGACCTTGGCGTCGGGAATCCCCGACAGCTCGGCCAGCTTCTCGGCCAACTCGATCTGAGGCTCGATGAGGTAGAGCGTCGACGTGTGCAGGATGCGTCCCGCCTGCTCCCGGATCGCCTCGACCACCTCCGGCACGTTGTGGCCGGTCATGGTCGTGAGGATGCCGCCGAAGAAGTCGAGGTATTCCTTGCCTTCGGCGTCCCATACCCGCCGGCCTTGTCCCCTCACCAGAGCGATGGGCTGCTCGTAGTAGAGGGCCAGCCAGGATGGGAGCACCCGGTTGTGTCGTGCATGGAGTTCTCGTTGCGTGCCCATGGGTCCTCTCGATCGGCTAGGGAGTGACGAGATCCTGGTAGGCGTCGGGTCGTCGGTCACGGTAGAACGCCCACTGTTTGCGAACTTCCTCGATCAGGTCGAGATCGAGGTCCCGGACCACCAGCTCCTCGTCCGTATCCGATGCGGCGCCGTCGACCACCTGACCGCGGGGATTCACGAAGTAGGAGGATCCGTAGAAATCGTTGTCTCCGAAGGGTTCCTTGCCGATCCGGTTGATGGCACCGATGAAGTACTCGTTGGCGACGGCGGCCGCCGGCTGTTCGAGGTTCCAGAGGTACATGGATAGGCCGCGACTCGTCGCCGACGGGTTGAAGATGATCTTGGCGCCCTTGAGGCCGAGAGCCCGCCACCCCTCGGGGAAATGCCGGTCGTAGCAGATGTAGACGCCGATCCGACCGACGTTGGTGTCGAAGACCGGATAGCCGAGGTTCCCGGGTCGGAAGTAGTACTTCTCCCAGAACCCGGCGACCTGGGGAATGTGGGTCTTGCGGTACTTGCCCAGGAAGGAGCCGTCGGCGTCGAGGACTGCGGCGGTGTTGTAGTAGAACCCGTCGTCCTCTTTCTCGAAGATGGGGACGACGAGCACCATCCCGGTCTCCTTCGCCACCTTCTGCATGCGTCGGATCGTGGGTCCGTCGGGGATCGGCTCGGCGTATTCGAAGTGTTCGTCCTCCTGTACCTGGCAGAAGTAGGGGCCGTAGAAGAGCTCCTGGAAGCACATCACCTGGGCGCCCTGCTCGGCCGCCTGGCGCGCGTAGCCCACGTTCTTCTCGATCATCGAGTCTTTGTCGCCCGTCCACTCGGTCTGGACGATGGCTGCTCGCACCACGTTGGCCATGACTCTCCTCCTCTGGAACGGTTCCGGAAACACCAGAGCGCCCCTGATTCTCGTCGTTTGGGCGGCGTATGCTCCGTAGCGAAATCACGCCACCAACCAACCCTACAACCCTACTCCAGCCTCCCGACGCGGTCGGGATCGATGCCGGGACGGGCGCCGGGCATCGACGGCCGGGCTGAGCCCTCGGCGGGGTGGCCGCCCGGGACGCCGGCTGCGACGAAGACGAGCACTCGGCCGGGTCGGGTCAGTCGTCCAATGCGTCGAGGAGATCACGCATCGTCTGTCGGTATGTGGTGAGCGCGGCCCTTC
>JAADGS010000041.1 GCA_013152275.1 Actinomycetota bacterium
ATCAACATGGCACGAGAGCGTAGCGCCCTCGGTGTCCCCGACCGACACTCCCCTCCCAAAAACCCCGAACCCAGGGCTCAGGGGGGTCGCCACGACCCCCCTGAGCCCTGGGTTCGGGGTTTTTGGGAGGGGAGTGTCGGTCGGGGACACCGAGGGCGCTACGCTCTCGTGCCATGTTGATCGCTTCGGACACCCTCTGGTACGCCCAGACGAACACGTATGTGGTCGCTCCCGATGTGGGAGGCCCAGCGGTGATCATCGATGCTCCGCCCGAGCCGGAGGCGGTTGTCGCTCTCGTGGCCCGTTACGACCTGAAACCGGTCGCCCTTTTGCTCACCCATGGGCACGTCGACCACATGGGCGGCGCGGGAGCCGTCGTCGAGCGAACCGGCGCGCCGGCCTATGTCCATCCCGACGACGACTTCCTCACCCTTCACCCGCTGGAGCAACTCAGGGTCCTCTTCGGGATGACTCCGGACGGTGACTTCGATCCGCCGCGGCGGTTCGAGCATCTTGTGGACGGGGCGGCTCTGCACCTTGCGGGGCTCGATATCGAGGTGCTGCACACGCCGGGCCACACCCCTGGACACTGCTGTTTCCTCCTGCAGGACACGCTGTTCTCCGGGGATCATCTCTTCGCAGGCTCGATCGGGCGAACAGACCTTCCGGGCGGCGACATGGCGACGCTACTGGAGAGCATGAAGGCCAAGATCCTGCCGCTGTCGGATGAGACCGCCGTGTATCCGGGGCATGGTCCCGCGACTACGATGCGTGTCGAACGTCGCAGCAACCCGTTCCTTCGAAACCTCCAGTGATACGCGCACCAAAAGGCACCGACGATATCCTGCCTCCAGTCTCCCGGACATGGCGGAGGCTCCTTCGCGCGTGGGACGATCTGACCGAGCGGTACGGATACGATCTCACGATCACGCCGACCTTCGAAGCCACCGAGGTGTTCTCTCGTGGCGTGGGTGAGGCGAACGAGATGGTCGAGAAACAGATGTACACCTTCGTCGACAAGGGCGGCCGTTCCCTCACACTGCGACCCGAAGGAACCGCATCGATCATGCGGGCCCACCTGCAGGCAGGCGGCAGCGGCATCCGCAAGGCGGCATATTGGGGACCGATGTTCCGGTATGAGCGTCCGCAGGCGGGCCGTCGGCGCCAGTTCTACCAGCTGGGTGTCGAGTACATCGGTACCGGGTCACCGCTCGCAGATGCGGAAGTCATCGAACTCGGCTACCGCTATCTCGTCGCGGCGGGCGTGACCGGGCTGGTGGTCGTGGTGAACTCGATCGGTGACGGCGTCTGCCGTCCCGACTACCTCGAGCGTTTGCGCTCCTACCTGCGAGAGCGTGAGGACCGACTGTGTGCGGACAGCCGGAGCCGGATCGAGACCAATCCCATGCGGGTGCTCGACTGCAAGATGTGCAAACCGGTCGTTGCCGACGCTCCGGTACCGGTCGACGACCTGTGCGACGACTGCCGGCGGCACTACGACCAGGTCAAGAAGACGCTGAGCACACTCGACGTTCCGTATCGCGAGGACCCGCATCTCGTGAGGGGGCTCGACTACTACACCCGGACCGCGTTCGAGTACGTCGCCACCGGGCTGGATGCGGCCCAGAATGCGGTTGGCGGGGGAGGCCGCTACGACGGGCTCGCGGAGACCCTTGGAGGACATTCCACTCCCGGCGTGGGTCTCGCGATGGGCCTCGACCGCATCGTGCTCGCGTCCGATCGTGACGGGACGGACGGCGGATTGGACGTTTTCATCGTTGTGGCAGATCGTCCATTGGAGAACGACGCGGTTCGCCTGGCCTCGGAACTGCGCGAGAGGGGATACAAGGTCGACTTCGATCCGGATGGAAGACCGGTGAAGACCCAGTTCAAGATCGCAGCCCGTCGTGGTGCCGCGAGGGTCCTCGTGGTAGGCGAGGAATGGAAACGAGGGGCTGTGACGGCGAAAGACATGGAGACGGGGCATCAACGGGAGATCCCCATCGAGGAGGTTTCGGAATGGCTGAGCTAGACGGCATGTACCGCAACGCGTACGCCGGAGAAGTGACGGCGGAACGTGTGGGGGAGACCGTCCGGCTTGCCGGCTGGGTGAGCCGCCGGCGCGACCACGGGGGAATCGTGTTCATCGATGTGCGCGACGCCACGGGGATCGTGCAGGCGGTGATCGACCCGGAGCAACTTCCCGGTGCTCATCGGCTGAAGATGGAGTACGTGATCTCGGCGGAGGGGCAGATTCGCAGGCGCCCGGAGGGCACCGAGAATCTCGACATGCCCACCGGTCAGGTCGAGATCACCGTCTCGGAGTTGAAGATCCTGTCCACGGCAGACGCCCTCCCTTTCATGATCGACGACCGGGTCGACGTCGACGAACTCATCCGGCTCGAGTACCGGTACCTGGATCTTCGTCGGCCGAGAATGGCCGCGAACCTGCGTGCCCGTTCGACGGCCCTGAGGGCAATGCGCAACGTACTGGACGAGCTCGGCTTCATGGAGGTCGACACGCCGACCCTGATCCGTTCCACCCCCGAAGGCGCCCGTGACATGCTGGTTCCCTCTCGGCTCCGAAAGGGATCCTTCTACGCATTGCCGCAGTCTCCACAGCTGTTCAAACAGCTGCTCATGGTCGCCGGCGTCGACCGCTACTACCAGGTTGCCCGCTGCTACCGGGACGAGGATTTCCGGAGCGACCGTCAGGTGGAGTTCACCCAGCTGGACGTTGAAGGTGCCTTCTGGGGCCGTGAAGGTGTTTTCGCAACCTTCGAGGCCGTGGTCGTCGAGGTCGTGCGACTCCTGCGCGGGCACGCTCCGACCATTCCGTTTCCCCGCATGACCTGGCAGGATGTCATGGACACCTACGGTACCGACAAGCCGGATCTTCGTTTCGGGATGCAGATTCATGATCTGGGTGCCGTGTTCGCCGACTCGGGGTTCGGCGTATTCTCGTCCGTGCTCGCGCAGGGCGGCAGCATCAAAGGCATCAACGCCGGCAAGCTGGGGCTCTCCCGGTCCGGCTTGGACGGCCTGGTCGAGAGAGCCAGGGAGCTGGGAGCGAAGGGTCTCGTGTGGCTCATCGTGGAGGAAGACGGTCTTCGATCGCCCGTCGCCAAGTTCCTCTCCGAGGAAGAACGAGCCGGCCTGATCGGCGAGTTCGATGCGACCGAAGGCGACCTCTTGCTGCTGGCCGCCGATACGCCCCGTACCGCAGCCGCAGTACTCGGACAGCTACGCATCGACCTCGGCGCGCCGCAAGGACACGACGAGTTGTCATTTCTGTGGGTGACGGATTTCCCGGTGTTCGAGGTCGGAGACGGCGGAACCCTCACACCGGCTCATCACCCGTTCACCGCGCCGCTCGATGTCGACGAGATGCGCGATACACCCGAAACGGCCATTTCGCAATCCTACGACCTGGTGCTCAACGGTTCGGAACTCGGATCCGGCAGCGTGAGGATCCACGATCCTTCGGTGCAGCGGCAGGTGTTCGAGATCCTCGGCATCACCGAAGAGGACGCCGAGCGGCGGTTCGGCTGGTTTGTGAAAGGCCTGCGGTTTGGAACGCCACCGCATGCAGGCTTTGCTCTCGGAGTAGACCGTCTGCTCGCGTTGCTGCAGCAAGAGCGCTCGATTCGTGAAGTCATCCCGTTCCCGAAAACCCAGACGGGGCTCGATCCGATGAGTGGATCACCGACTCCCGTGGACGACACCCAGCTGAAAGAGCTTGGGGTGGAGCTGCGCCCGGAAGTGAAGGCAGAACTCGACGGCTGACATGGACGACCTGTTCGCAGCCCACCGGTCGGAAGTGAAGTCCAAGGTGGCTCCACTCGCGTCACGCATGCGTCCCACGACACTCGACGAAGTCGTTGGTCAACCACATCTGGTGGGGCCTGGTGCGGCGTTCCGCCGCCTACTCGAAGCAGGACGGCCGATCTCGATGATCCTGTGGGGCCCGCCCGGAACGGGGAAGACGACACTTGCACGGCTGGTCGCGGGGACTTCAGGCGCCCGGTTCGAACAGCTCTCGGCGACGGCTGCCGGGGTCAAGGACGTTCGACGGATCCTGCGCGAAGCGGAGCGCAGGCTCGGTGAGGAGAGCCGCCGGACGGTGCTGTTCCTCGACGAGATCCATCGCTTCTCGAAGTCACAACAGGACGCTCTCCTTCCTGGCGTCGAGGATGGGACGATCATTCTCGTGGGAGCGACCACGGAGAACCCGTTCTTCGAAGTGAACTCGCCGCTGATCTCCCGGGCCAGCCTGTTCCGGCTCGAGAAGATCGAACCCGAGGAGCTTGGAGTGTTGATCGACCGGGCGATCTCCGACACGGAGCGAGGATTGGGTGGAACCGGCGTCTGCTTGGAGACCGAGGCTCGAACGGCACTCACCGAACGTGTCGGTGGAGACGCCAGGGCGGCACTGAACGCTCTCGAGATAGCAGCTTCCCTCGCGCTCGGTGCGAAGCGAGTCGAGATCGGCCTGGACGATGTGGCGGAGGCCTTGCAGCGCCGCATCGTCCTGTACGACAAGTCGGGCGATCGCCACTACGACGTGATCTCCGCATTCATCAAGAGTCTGCGGGGTTCCGACCCGGACGCAGCCCTGTACTGGTTGCACACGATGCTCGTGGCAGGTGAGGATCCCGAGTTCATCATGCGCAGGATGATCATCTTCGCGTCCGAGGACGTTGGTCTGGCCGACCGGCACGCGCTGCCCCTGGTGATCGCCGCATCCCAGGCCCTTGCCTACACGGGACTCCCCGAGGCCACCTACGCGCTGACACACGCTGCCCTCCACCTTGCGACCGCCGTCAAGTCCAACACGGTCGCCGTCTCGATTCGCAAGGCGCACGAGGCAGTCGAGGAGACCGTGGGTGCGGACGTGCCGGTCCACCTTCGCTCCGCCGCGTACCCGGGAGCCGAGAAACTGGGGCACGGCATCGGCTATCGCTATCCGCATGACTACGAGGGACACGTCGTTGCCCAGCAGTACCTTCCCGACGAGGCGGTTGGACGTGAGCTGTTCACTCCCGTCGACCAGGGGGACGAAGCCGGTATCAGAGAGCGTATCGCAGCATGGCGACGGTACCTCGAAGGCAAGGAACGGCGTGAAACGTGACGCAAGTGACACCTGGCCGTCTGCACTAACCTGCCTGCCATGATGGTGAGGCTGTGGTGGTTCCTGCTCGGTGCAGGCTCGGGAGCGTGGGGCACGATCTGGTTATTGAGGCGCATGCAGCGGGCGCGAGCGGCGTTGGCTCCGGCGAACGTCGCGAGGCAGAGCGCGCTGGCGGTCGCCGATGTTCTCGCAGCCGGAGGCAGACGTCTCGCGAGTGACCACCGCTAACCTGGGTGTTTCATGGACTCCACACGCATACGTTCATCATTTCTGCGCTTCTTCGAGGAGAGAGACCACGTCGTTCGTCCCTCGGCGTCGCTGATTCCCGTCGATCCCACCCTCCTGCTCACCAACGCCGGCATGGTTCCCTTCAAACCGTATTTCCTTGGTGAAGAGCCCGCACCGTTTCCGAGAGCGGTGTCGGTGCAGAAGAGCTTCCGCACGGTCGATATCGACATCATCGGGACGACGGCGCGACATTTCACCTTTTTCGAGATGCTGGGGAACTTCAGTTTTGGGGACTACTTCAAGGAGAAGGCGATCCCCTACGCATACGAACTCGTCACCGAAGTGTTCGGCATCGACCCGGAGCTGTTGTGGTTCACGGTGTATGAAACCGATGACGAGGCCGCCGAGATCTGGATCGACGGCGTGGGCATTCCCCCGCACAGGGTGCAGCGCCGGGGAAGGGACAACTTCTGGCAGATGGGCGTGCCGGGTCCAGCCGGTCCCTGCTCGGAGATCTTCTTCGATCGTGGTCCCCGGTACGGTGCAGACGGCGGTCCGGCGGTCGACGAAGAGCGCTTCATCGAGATCTGGAATCTCGTGTTCATGCAGAACGTCCAGGATCGGCCGTATCACGTCATCGGAGACCTTCCGGCCAAGAGCATCGACACCGGTATGGGACTCGAACGCGTCGCGATGGTGTTGCAGGGCAAGGAGACGGTGTTCGACATCGATACGGTTCGGCCGGTTCTCGCGGTGGCGGAACGCCATGCCGGAGTCGAATACGGCCACGATCCCCTCACGGACGTGTCGCTGCGGGTGCTGGCCGATCACGGCAGATCGATGACGGTTCTCATCGCAGATGGAGTCGTACCCTCGAACGAAGGTCGTGGTTACGTGCTGCGCCGGGTCCTGCGAAGGGCGGTGCGCCACGCCTGGACACTCGGCGGCAAGGGCGCAGTGACGCCCAAGCTCGTCGAAGCGACGATCGAGGTGCTCGCCGAGGGCTATCCGGAGCTACTCGACAAGAAGAGCTTCATACAAGAGGTCGTCGCCCGGGAAGAAGAGCGGTTTCGACACACGCTCGCCTCGGGTCACAATCTGCTCGATCAGGCACTCACCACCCTGCAGTCCGGAGACCGCCTCTCCGGCTCGGTGGTGTTCAAGCTGCACGACACATATGGCTTTCCTGTCGAGCTCACCACCGAGATAGCGCGAGAGCAGGGCGTCGAGGTCGACCTCGACGCGTTCGAGAGCGAGATGGCCGAGCAGAGGGCCAGGGCTCGTTCCGCATGGCGCGGCGGCGAAGAGGCCGGCGACACCGACTCCTACCGGCGGCTCCTCGATCGGGTCGGACCATCCGAGTTCCTCGGCTACGGCGACCTGATCGCACGTGCCGCGGTGGTTGCCGTGGTCAGAGACGGCGAGTCTCTGGAAGGCGCGGAGGAAGGTGAGACGGTGGAGGTGTTCCTCGACCGGACGCCGTTCTATGCCGAATCCGGGGGACAGGTGGGCGACAAGGGCCTTCTCGAGGGCGAAGGTGTCCAGTGTGTGGTCTTCGATACGCAGCCGGCCGTACCCGGGCTCACGTCGCACCACGTCAAAGTGACGAAGGGTCGCCTCCGGGTGGGGCAACACGTCGAAGCGATGGTCGACTCGGCACGGCGCGAGGCAATCTCCAAGAGCCACACAGGGACCCATATCCTGCACTGGTCGCTACGCGAAGTGCTGGGTGAGCATGTTCATCAGGCAGGATCGCTGAACGAAGCCGGGCGCCTCCGGTTCGACTTCAGCCACTTCGGTGCTCTGTCGCAAGAGGAGTTCTCGGAGGTTGAGCGACTGGCGAACGAGCAGGTGATCGCGAACGCGGCCGTTCGCACCTTCACGACGAGCATGGACGAAGCTCGCAGCCTCGGGGCGTTGGCGTTCTTCGGTGACAAGTATGGAGACGTCGTCCGTGTGGTCGAGATCGGTGGCTTCTCGAAGGAACTGTGCGGCGGCACGCACACTCCGACCTCCGGTCAGATCGGCCCGCTCATCATCCTGGGCGAGTCGTCGATCGGTTCGAACCTGCGCCGCGTGGAGGCCTACTCGGGCGATAACGCCTATGAATATCTGGCCGGGTTGCGCCGCCGCCTGGGCGAAACGGGCCAGATGCTCAGGTCCAAACCCGAAGAGGTCCCGTTGCGGGTCAGGCAGCTGCTCGATCGGACGCGACACCTCGAGGAAGAGCTTTCCGTGCTGCGCTCGAAACTGGAAGCGGAGGAAGCGCAGGCGCTCGTGGCGGATGCCACGGAGATTGCAGGAGTGAAGGTCGTGGTGACTGCCCGAGAGGAGACTCCTCCGGGGCGGCTGCGAGCGCTGGCGTTGGAGATCCGTGACCGTCTTGGCAGTGGGGTTGTCATTGTCGGCAGCAGCCACGGTGGCAAAGGGGCACTCATCGGTGTGGTCAGCAAGGATCTCGTCGCACGGGGTGTCTCGGCGTCCGAACTCATCTTGCCAGGCGCCCGCAAGCTCGGTGGAGGGGGAAGCCGTGATCCCGAACTCGCTCAGGCCGGCGGTCCCAGAGGCGGAGAGCTGAGCGCAGCTCTCGACGCGATCAGGGAAGCGGTTGGAGTGGCGTTGACCGGTCTCTGATGGGCAGCATCCTTGCCTTGGATTACGGAACCACCAGGATCGGTGTGGCGATATCCGACACTCTGCGAATTACCGCACAGCCGCTTGCAGTGATTCAGGTCGAAGAGTTCGAAGAACGACTCCGCGAGCTGATCAGGGATCGTGACGTGGACCTGGTCGTCGTCGGGCTGCCGACATCCCTGGACGGCTCAGAAGGGCCATCGGCCGCCGGAGCACGCCGACTTGCCGAGCGCGTCGGAGCGATTACCGGTGTCACCGTCGAAATGGTCGATGAACGCTTCACGACGGCGACTGCCGAGCGTGTCCTCGTTGAAGGAAACGTCCGCCGCCGCCGCCGCAGGGAGGTCGTCGACAAGGTCGCCGCGGCCGTGATCTTGCACGGCTACCTGGAGACGCTGCCATGAAGAGCGGGGTAACTCGATTGGTCACGATCGCCGTGACCGTTGCCGTGGTCGGCGTCGTCGCCGTCGTAGGAGGGCGCAAACTTGCCGGCTGGGCGGGAGGCCTGGGAAGACCGACCGACGTCACGGCTCCTGCAAACGTCGTTGCCGGCGCGCCGATCACCATCGAGGTTCCCGCGGGATCCGCCGCGAGGCAGATCGGAGTCATCCTTGCAGAGAACGGAGTGGTGCCTTCGGCCCTGGCGTTCGAACTCGCCGTGAGGGGCTCGGGGGTGGCCGAACGACTTCAGGCCGGTACGTACCGGCTCGAGACGGGCATGACGGCGGGCGAGGCTCTCGACGTTCTCCTGCGGGGGCCCATCGTCGACAGTTACCGGGTGACGGTCCGGGAAGGCCTTTGGGTAACGGAGATCCTCGACAGCCTCGCCGCGCAGACCAAGTACGACCGGGAGGATTTCGAAAGCGCACTGAGTAACGTCGACTCTTCCCACGGGTACGGCGGGGGAGGCCTCCGGTCGTGGGAGGGCGGCCTCTTTCCCGACACGTACGAGTTCACGTCGGATGCTTCTGCCGAGGAGATTCTCCAGCGGATGGCGACGACGATGGATCAGCGGATCGAGGCCGTGGATTGGAGCGAGCTCGAGACGCTGGGCTTCAACACGAGGGAAGGTGTCATCATCGCTTCGATAGTCGAGGCCGAAGCAAAGCTCGATGAGGACCGGCCACTGATCGCGGGCGTCGTGCTGAACCGACTCGAGCTCGACATGCCGCTGCAGATCGACGCCACCGTGCTCTACGCGCTCGGAGAGCGGGGCAAGGCGCTCAGTACGAAAGACCTGCAAGTCGACTCTCCCTACAACACGTATCGGGTGCAAGGGCTCCCTCCGACACCGATCGGTGCGCCGGGACTTGCCAGTCTGGAAGCAGCGGCCCATCCGGTCCGGAGCAAGTATCTCTACTACGTCTTGACGGACAAGGCCGGGGGACATTCCTTCGCGGAGACCTACGACGAGTTCCTCGCGCTCAAAGCTCAGGCAAAACGCGACGGGGTCATTCCCTGAGGTGTCAGGTGCGGGGGAACCCCGCATCTCACACTTCGTCGATCGCAGGCGGCCGACTGTTCACGGTCGGCGGTCGGCGTTGGTGCAAAACCCTCAAGCCCCTCGGCGCCAACGCCGAAACCTGACTCCAGAGAGAAGGGTTCGGAATGTCGTTGAGCGGTGCGCTGGAGTCGTTTCCGGTAGTTGAAGTTCTCAAGCTCGCGGGTCGAACCGGGAAGACCGGCGTTCTGCGCGTGGACACGCAAGGTCTCGAAGCGCGGGTGTACCTCACCGAAGGCCAATTGAGTTATGGAACGACCCGGCGAGACGAAGAGTTTCACAGCAAGCTCATCGAGGCCGGTCTGGTCGATCCAAAAGCCTGGGTCGACGTCGAGCGGAGAGAGCGCAGCATCCGTGACATCCTGAGCGAAGGTGCCACCCGGGAGCAGCTCAACGCATTCATGCTCGATCAGCTCGCGGACGTGCTGTTCCGGGTGCTGAGGGAGAGAAGTGGTCGGTTCGCTTTCTCGGAGGATGTCGCCCCACGGTTCGAAACGGGAGTCGAGCTCGACGTGGAACAATGTGTCGCGGAGGCTGAAGAGCGTCTCGGTCGTTGGAAGGAGATCGAGTCGGTGATCCCGGGCGTGGCGTTCCATCTCAGACTCGCCCCCGACGCGGCAGATGACTCCCCGGTAGAGATCGACGCCCAGGAATGGCACATCCTGGCCGGCTTTGTCGGTAGCGGCACCGTCGAGGAGGCATCGAGACAGCTCGGCTGGTCCGAGTTCAGAGCTGCGGAGCTCATGGCGGCCATGGTGCGTCGCAACCTCCTCGTGGTTGCCGATCACAGGCCCGAAGGTCGCTACACCTATGGAGGTGAGTCTTCGCCGGAGAGCGAATCGGGCGCCTCCAAGATCGAGGTGCTCGGACCTCGTCTTCCTGCTCCTCCCAAGGGCGCAGACGAGGAACCGAAAGAGGAGCCAAGGCAGGGACCGGAACAGGGGCCAGAGGACGGATCCGACGGCGAAGTGCTTCGCTCGGCTCTGTCGGACATCGTCATGCCATCTGAACAGCCGCAACCACCCGGACTCAAGCGCCGCCGAAGCCTCGGTGACATCATCCGAGAGGCGGAGTGACATGAGCGAGGAGCAATGACGAGTCGCAGTATGGTCCGAAGGGACTCGGGACATCTCGGCGCGCTTCTCCTCGAAGAAGGAATCGTCACCAAAGAGGCGCTGGATCGAGGACTCGAGATCCACAACGAATCCGGCCTGCCGCTCGCACGGGTGCTGCTGGATGAGCATCTGGTCGACGAGAGAGATCTTGTTCGCGTCCTCGCCCGTTCCATCGGCCTGGACTTCGTGGATCTTCGTGAAATCACGGTCGATCCCGCCGCCGCCTCCCTGATCGCCGAGTCGCTCGCCAGCCGTTACGCGGCGATTCCGATCGGCTTCGAAGACGACCGTCTCGTCGTCGCCATGGCGGACCCGGCGAACGTGCTCGCCATCGACGACATTCGCGCGATTACGGGTCGCGAGGTCATTCCGAAGGTCGCGACGCGCAGCGATGTCGGTGAGGCGATCCAGCGGATGGCGGCGTTGGACACATCGGTGTCGGATCTCGCCGAGCTTGCAGCAGAGGACTCGGACGAGGCTCAGAGCCTGAGTGGACTCGACGCCGCCGCCGACGAAGCGCCGGTCGTCAAACTCGTCAACATGCTGATCACGAGAGCTTCGGCGGATCGTGCCTCCGACATCCACATCGAACCGACCGAGCGGGATCTGCGGGTGCGGTTTCGCATCGACGGTGTGCTGCACGAGATCATGCGAACGCCACGATCGATCACCAACGCCGTCGTCAGCAGGCTCAAGATCATGGCCGACATCGACATTGCCGAACGGCGTCGGCCGCAGGATGGTCGCATCAGCCTGCGCGTCAGCGGTCGTCAGCTCGACCTGCGCGTCTCTACGCTTCCCACGATCTACGGCGAGAAGGTGGTCATGCGTCTTCTCGACACCTCGACGGCTCTCCTCGAACTCGAGGACCTCGGCTTTTCGCACTATACGCTCGAGGGGTTTGCCGCCTCCTACGAGAAGCCATATGGAACCATTCTCGTGGTCGGCCCGACCGGATCCGGGAAGTCGACAACGTTGTACGCAACGCTCAATGTCCTGAACAAGCCCGAGACGAACATCATCACCATCGAGGATCCCGTGGAGTATCGACTGCCCGGGGTGAACCAGGTGCAGGTCAACAGGAAAGCCGGGCTGACATTCGCCTCCGGGCTTCGATCATTTCTCCGCCAAGACCCAGACGTGATGCTCGTCGGAGAGATCCGTGACAGTGAGACAGCCTCGATCGCCATCGAATCGGCACTCACCGGCCACCTCGTGCTTTCGACGCTGCACACCAACGATGCGCCCTCCAGCGTGAGCCGGCTGATCGAGATGGGAGTCGAGCCGTTCCTGGTCGGGTCCGCACTCGACTGCGTGCTGGCACAGCGTCTGGCGCGCCGGCTCTGTGACAACTGCAAGGACGGGTACGAACCGACCGAGGCGATCCTCGAACAGGCAGGATTCGTCGAGGCTCCGGAGACGCTGTATAGGGCTGCCGGCTGCAAGGTGTGCTCGAACACCGGGTATCGAGGCCGGGTCGCAATCCACGAATTGATGACCGTCACCGAAGAGATCGAGCGTCTCGCAGTCGAGCGTGTCTCAACCGATGTTCTCAAGAAGGCGGCGATCGTGGCGGGGATGCGGACGCTCCGCCAGGACGGCATGGTGAAAGTCGCCGCGGGTGTGACGTCACTCGAGGAGATCCTTCGAGTCGTTGTGTGAATCGTTCAAGGAGCGTTTGGTTGGGGCCGAAGCTTCCGTGGGAAGGAGAAACGTGTGAGCGGAGCATCGCGAAAACTTGGAGAGTTACTCGTCGACGGCCGGCTGCTGTCACGTGACGCACTCGAGGTGTTCCTCGAGGAGGAGGAGGCCACCGGACGTCCGCTGGCCAAACTGCTCGTCGAGGGGAACCACGTTCGAGAGGAAGACGTGCTCCAGGCAGTCGCCTCCCGTGTCCGAATGCCGTATATCGATCTGGATGAGGTCTTCATCGATCCACGAGCAGCCGAGCGTCTGGAAGCGTCCAAAGCCAGGTCTCTCGTCGCCGTTCCGGTCAGGGAGGCAGATGCTTCACTGGTCGTCGTGGTCGCCGATCCATTCGGGGAGAACATTCGTTCTCAACTCGAAGAGGCGGTCGAAGGGCCGGTAACGCTCGGCCTGGGGACACGATCCGCGATTCATCGTGCACTCGACCTGATCCACGGACCGATCGAGGACTCCATCGTGGCGGATCCCAGCCGTGAACCCGTCATCGGCGAACTGCTCGCCTATGTGATCGACCACGCTGCATCGGACCTGCACCTTGCCGCCGGAGTCCCACCCCAGGTCCGCATCAACGGCCACCTCCGGGCGATCCCAGGCTACGAAGTACTTCTCCCCGCTTCGCTACGTCGTCTCATCTACGGGATCCTCACCGAACGTCAGCGTGAGAAACTCGAGGAGACGCTCGAACTCGACGGCTCGTATCCGCTGCCCGGTCGTGGACGCTTCCGAATGAACGTCTTCTTCCAGCGGGATTCGGTCGGCGCGGTCTTTCGTGCCATTCCCACGGAGATCAAATCTTTGGAAGAGCTCGGGATCCCAAGTGTGGTCGACGAATTCGCCGATTACCAACGGGGCCTGGTCCTCGTCACCGGTCCCACCGGATCGGGCAAGTCGACCACGCTCGCCTCGATCATCGACCAGATCAACGAGCGGCGGTCGGCACATATCCTGACGGTCGAGGATCCGATCGAGTTCCTGCACCGGCACAAGAAATCAATCGTCAACCAGCGAGAGGTCGGCAACGACACGCTCGGGTTCTCCCAGGCATTGCGTCATGCACTTCGTCAGGATCCGGATGTCATCCTGGTGGGGGAGATGCGGGACCTCGAGACTATCTCGACCGCGTTGACCGCGGCCGAGACGGGCCACCTCGTGCTTGCCACCCTGCACACACAGGATGCGGCGCAGACGATCGACAGGATCATCGATGTGTTCCCCGCTCACCAGCAGCAGCAGGTGCGGGTCCAGCTGGCAGCTTCCCTTCAGGCCGTGATGACCCAGCAGCTGATCGAGACGAGAGATGGAACGGCGAGGGTCCCGGCCGTCGAGATCCTCATCGCCACCCCGGCGATCCGAAATCTCATCCGTGAGACGAAAACACACCAGATCGCGACCGCACTCCAGGCGGGGGGGAAGTACGGCATGCAGACCATGGATCAGGCACTCGCCGCGCTCGTCCGCAAGAGCAAGATCACGTTCGCCCAGGCGACAGAGCGGTGCATGAACCTCGAGGATCTGCAGCGGCTCGTCGGCAGGGTCGCGTAGGAGGTAATCATGGTCGCCACGTTCACCTATCACGTCAGGGACGAGCAGGGGCATCTGCACACCGGCGAACTCGAGGCCGGCTCATCCGGAGCGGCCGCCAAGGCTCTTCGGGACCGCGGGTACACGCCGCTGTCCGTCGAGGAGAAGAAACAGTCCGCACTCCAGAAGGAAATCACGATTCCCGGTCTGAGCGGGCGCATCAAGGCGAAAGAGGTCGCGATCTTCTCCCGGCAGTTTGCGACGATGATCAACGCCGGCCTTTCGCTCCTGCGGTCGCTCGACATCCTCGCCGAGCAGACGCCGAACAAGGCGTTTGCTCAGGCGATCAAGGACGTCAAGACCGACGTGGAGAAGGGGAGGAGCCTCTCCGAGGCGATGCAGCGTCACCCGAAAGCGTTCAACCGACTCTATGTCGCGATGGTCCGTGCCGGAGAGATCGGAGGCGTTCTCGATACGACGCTGCTCCGGCTGGCCGATTCGCTCGAACGTCAGGTGGAAATGCGGGGGAAGATCAAGTCGGCGATGACCTACCCGGTAGCCGTGCTCGGCCTCGTCGTGCTCATCCTGACGGCGATGCTGATCTTTGTCGTCCCCATGTTCGAGAGCATGTACGCAGAGCTCGGCGGCACGCTTCCCTTGCCGACCCGGATCCTGCTTGCCATGTCGGGATTCGCCGCGTCGAACTGGTACATCATCCTGGGAGCCACGTTCGCCGCCGCCTATGCGTTTCGACGCTGGGTGAGTTCGGAACGGGGCCGATTCATCTTCGACCAGATCAAGCTGCGATTGCCGGTCTTCGGTGAGCTCACGCGCAAGAGTTCGATCGCCCGGTTCTCGGAGACACTGGCGTCTCTGACGAGAACGGCGGTCCCGATCCTGCAGGCGATGGACATCGTGGCCGACACCGCCGGCAACGCGGTCATCGCGAAGGCCGTCCGGGACGTACAAGCCTCCGTGAAAGAAGGCGAGTCCCTCGCAGGACCGCTGTCGGAGCATCCGATCTTCCCGCCCATGGTCGTGCAGATGCTGGCGGTCGGTGAAGAAACCGGGGCGCTGGACACGATGCTCGACAAGCTCGGAGAGTTCTACAACGCGGAGGTCAACGCGACCGTCGACAGCCTGACGTCGTTGCTCGAACCGCTGCTGATGGTCGTGCTCGGCGGGTCCGTCGGGACGATGATCATCGCCCTGTACATGCCGATGTTCAACCTCATCAACCTGGTCCAATAGCCTGCGCGGACGGTGAGGAACCCCCGCTTGCGGCTTCGCCGGTCCTCTTTCGGGTTCGTCGTTCCCCCCTGCGGTCGCTTCGCTCCCTGGGCGAGACCTCTCCTACGCCGGCGCAGAGCCGCTGCGGTACGTTCGCCCCAACGGTCGCTTCGCTCCCTGGGCGAGACCTCTCCTATGCCGGCGCAGAGCCGCTGCGGTACTTTCCCCCCTGCGGTCGCTTCGCTCCCTGGCGAAGACCCCC
>JAADGS010000042.1 GCA_013152275.1 Actinomycetota bacterium
TCGCCTCGAAGACTCGGCACTCTCTCCTGGGGCCGCGGGGACACCCCCATCGCCTCGAAGACTCGGCACTCTCTCCTGGGGCCGCGGGAACACCCCCATCGCCTCGAGGACTCGGCACTTCCCCCTGAGGCCGCGGGGACACCCCCATCGCCTCGAAGACTCGGCACTTCCCCCTGAGGCCGCGGGAACACCCCCATCGGGTTCGTCGCTGGCGCTCCTCACCCACTTCCCCCTGAGGGGGAAGGAAAGAGGGGGCAGGGGATCAGCGTCCTTCGGTGAGCTCTTCGAGGGCCCGTCGCACGAACACCGGGACCATGCGCTTGCGGTAGCGAGAGGTGAGGTCGGTGTTGTGGAGGGGTCGGGCGAGTTTTCTCGCCGCCTCGGCCGCCTCGGCGATCGGGCCGGGACCGAAGGGCCGCCCGATCAACGCCTCTTCGGCGTCGGGAACCCGCAGAGGCGCGGAGGCGACCGCGCCGAGGACGATTCTGGCCGCGGTGCAGGTTCCCTCATCGTCGAGTCGGATGGCCGCGGCGACCCCGAGGATGGGGAAATCGACGCTTCCACGGCGTCGCAGCTTGTGGTAGGTCGCTAGCAGACCGGCGTCGGACGGGATGGTGATCTCGGTGAGGATCTCCTCGGGGGCCTTGGCGAGGTAGGCCATGCCGTCTTCGCGGTACAGCTCGTCGACGGCGATGTGCCGCTCCCCGCCGGGACCTACGAGCGTGACCGAGGCGTCGACGGCGACCATCACCGGTGCGAGGTCCGATGAGCTCACGGCCCAACAGACCTGCTTCGCCGGCGCCACCCAGCAGGTGTCGCCTCCGGCCTTGAGGCATGGCTTGGCCGCCTGCCGCCACAGATCTGGAACGTTGAGCCAGAAGCATCGGGTGTCGACGCAGAGGTTCCCGCCGATGGTGGCCTGGTTCCGGATCGAGGGTGATGCCACCTCGGCGGCGGCACGCGCCACCACGGGAGGCACCACATCGGAGGAGGCGATCTCGCCCAGCGTGGTCCGGGCTCCGATGCGAACCTTCCCATCCTCGATTCGGATCCCCACCAACCCGTCGAGGCGGTCGAGTGAGATCACGGTCTCCACGGTGAGCTGGCGCCGCTTGAGGTTGGGGAGCAGGTCGGTGCCGCCGGAGAGCACGACCGCCCGATCGACCTCGGCCAGCAATCTCGTCGCCTCCTCCACGGTCTCCGGCGAGGCCAGAACAAACTTCGGCAGGCGCATCATGAGATGCCTCCCGGAGAGTCCTTGGGCGGCTCGACTCGATACACCGGCGGGAACCGGTGGTCGGGGAGGGCGGTGGGACCGACCCGTCCCGAGCCTCCTCGAGCGAGGTCGGCGAGCGCCTCCAGCACCGTGTCGGGGCGCACCGGCGTCTCGTCGATCCGGATCCCCAGGGCGTCGTGCACGGCGTTGACCACCGCAGGGATCACCGGGAGCAACGGGCCCTGGCCCACCTCCTTGGCGCCGAAGGGGCCCTCGGGGTCGTCGGTCTCCACGAGGATCGACTCCACGGCCGGCATCTCGAGGATCGTCGGAATCTTGTAGTCGAGGAGCGATGGCCCCTGATGGAGGCCGTCGTGGAAGACGTGTTCCTCCATGAGAGCCTCGCCGAGGCCCATGTGCACGCTTCCCTCGATCTGGCCGACCACCAGCAGTGGGTTGATGGCTCGTCCGATGTCGTGTGCCAGCCAGACCCGATCCACGGTCACGAAGCCGGTCTCGGGATCACAGGTGACCTCGGCGACGCACGCCGAATACGAGTACGCGGGGGTGGGGCCGACGCCGGCGCCCCGGTAGCGACCGGCGATCCCGTCGGGGGGGCGGTAGCTCCCGGAGGTGACGAGGGTTCCGGAGCGGGCCTCGGCGAGCTGCACCGCCTCTTCCCACGAGACGCTCCGGGCGGGATCGTCGGCGGTGACGATCGCCCCGCCGTCTGCGGTGAGGGACTCCGAAGCAACGTCCAGTTTGATGGCGACCGCCTCGAAAACCAGGTCCCGCAGGCGCTCGGCGGCCTCGAGAGCCGCGTTGCCGGCCATGAAGGTGACGCGGCTGGAGTAGCTGCCGAGATCGATGGGTGTGAGGTCGGTGTCCGCGGTCACCACCGTCAGGTCCTTCGGGTCCAGGCCGAGGGCCTCGGCGACGATCGTGGCCAGTATCGTGGTCGAGCCCTGGCCGCAGTCTGTCGCCATCGAGTACACGGTGACGCCTCCGCCGCGGCCCACCTTCAGCATGACCTCCGATTGGGGCATGTCGTTGAAGTGGATCGGAAACCCCGCTCCCGACAGATAGGCCGAGACGGCGATTCCGACTCCCCTGCCCCGGGGGAGGGAGGCGTGCTTGTCGTCGAACCGGGACGCCTCGACGACACGATCGAGGCACTGCTCGAGGCCGCAGCTCGTGATGCGGAGATGGTTGACGGTGCGTGAGAACGGCTCCACGAGGTTGCGTCGCCGGAGCGTGACCGGGTCGATCCCGAGTTCGGCGGCCGCCCGGTCCAGGTGGCTTTCGATGGCGAAGCGGGGTTGAGGCGTGCCGTGGCCGCGCTTCGCGCCGCAAGGAGGCTTGTTGGTGAAGACACGCACCCCCTCGAAGCGGTAGCGGGGGATGCGGTACGTCGTGGTTTGGAGCTGACCGGTGTACAGCAGGCTGGCGGCGCCGTAACTGCCGTAGGCGCCACCGTCGAGGAAGGAGCGGAACCACATGGCGGTGATGTGACCTTCGGTGGTGAACCCGGTGCGGACCCACATGAGCACGGGGTGGCGCCCCCGGTGGGCGTAGAAGACCTCTTCGCGCGTGAGGGTGATCTTCACCGATCGGCCGGTCGTGAGGGCGAGCTTGGCGGCAACGATCTCGTGGGAGAAGACGTCGGTCTTGCCTCCGAACCCACCTCCCACCGCGGTCGCGATCACGCGGATCCGGCTGACGGGAACCTCGAGAACCTTGGTGAGGATCTGGTGCAGGTAGTGGGGCACCTGCGTGGAGGACCAGACCGTGAGCCGGCCGTCCTCACCGACGGAGGCGACCACGGCGTGAGGCTCCAGGGCTGCGTGCGTCGTGCCCTGGAAGAAGTAGAGGTCTTCGCGGACGTAGTCGGCCGAGGCGAAACCCTCGTCCACGTCACCGAACTCGAGCGCCGTCTCCCGGTGGATGTTGGCGCCGGTGCCCTCGCCGTGGATGAGGGGCCCGGACGGGTCGAGCGCCTCCTCGATGGTCGTGACCCCCGGCAGCGGCTCGTACTCGATCTCGATGAGGTCCAAGGCCCGTTCGGCGATCTCGGGATCCGTCGCCGCGACGACGGCAACCGGCTCTCCCACATAGCGCACCCTGTCGATGGCAAGCGCGTTCTCGTCCTGGCTCACCGGAAGAATCCCGTAGCGGACGGGAAGGTCGGTTCCCGTGAGCACCGCGTGGACGCCCGCAAGCGCACGGGCGGCGGACGTGTCGATGCGCAGGATCCGAGCATGGGCGTGGGGGCTGCGCAGGAGCTTGGCGGTGAGGGTGCGCGGGGGCATCAGATCGTCGGCGTAGACCGTCTGTCCCGTGACCTGGCCGAGTGCGTCGACCCGTCCGGAGGGTTTGCCAACGGCCCGGTAGGCGCTCTTCATCGTGAGGCCTCTCGGTCCGCGGACCCTGGGGCGGCCAACCGGACCGCCTCGAGAATCTTGATGTAGCCGGTGCACCGGCACATGTTTCCGGCGAGGGCGTCACGAATCCGGTCGAGGTCGGGGTCGGGCTCCTCGTCGAGCAGCGCGGCCGCGGTGATGATCATCCCCGGCGTGCAGTATCCGCACTGGGCGGCGCCGAGGGAGGCGAACGACTCCTGAAGCGGATGGAGGGCTCCGGGCGGGGCCAGCCCCTCGATCGTGGTCACTTCCCGCCCGGCGACCTGCGCCGCGAGGGTGATGCAGGACAGTCGGGGGACCCCGTCCACGAGTACGGTGCAGGCGCCGCACTCGCCGAGATCACAACCGTGCTTGGTGCCGGTGAGCCGGAGGTCCTCCCGAAGCACTTCGAGGAGGGTCCGGTGGGCCGGCACCGTGAGGTCGTGTTGCTCCCCGTTCACTCGCAGCCTGAAGGGCTTCAACGGTGTCTCGCTCATCATGGCCGATTGTACTTTCGTGCCGCCTCGCCTGCGATGGTCTGCACCCCGGTCTCACCGAGGTCTTCTCCATCGCGGCTCGATCGCGTGCAGGCTCCGAAGGGACGCCCGGCGGGTGCGGGGGCACCGAGATCGAGGGGGAGCGAGAGGTCCGTCACCTCGTTTCTTCGCGCCGACCAACGACCCTGCGACGAACGGCGAGCGACTCGCCAATGCCGATGATGCATGACTCCCTCCAGGCCGATTGTCGGGTCCGACGTACCGTTGACAAGGGCCGAGCTTGTTCGTTATGATATTACCGACCGGTCAGTCGGTCGGTGGATATATGACACAGAAGATAGCAGAACTTCCCACCAGGTCGGAGGCCACCGCGGCCCGGATCGTGGCCGCCGCCAGGAAGCTGTTCGTTGCGAGCACCTACGCCGACGTCACCACCGAGATGATCGCTCGGGCGGCCGAAGTCACCAAAGGTGGCCTGTATCACCACTTCGCCAGCAAGGAGCAGCTCTACTTCTCGATGATGCTCGAGGACTTCGAGCGCAAGCGCCGCCTCTTCGGGGAGGCCGTCTCGGCAGCCGGAACGTGTCGCGACCGCCTTGCCCGACTCACCCGCGACTTTCTCGAACTTCCCGACGAGGAACGTGAACTGGCCCGCCTGGTCCGCCGCGACATCAACACGTTCACCGGCGAAAAGCGAGACCGCCTCGTGCGGGCATATCAGCAGGCCCTTCCCGAACAGGTCGAGATCATCATCCGCGATGGAATCGAGGACGGCGAGCTGGCCGATGGAGACGCCCGGATCCTCTCCTGGTGGTTCGTCGCCCTCGTGGAGGTCGTGATCGGAGCGTATGCGGATCGTGTGTTCGGAAGCACGCAGGCCCGCCTCGATCATGTGCTGGATCTCTTCTTCGAGGGAGCAGCCGCCAAGCCACTGGAGGGGACGGTATGACAACGACGGTAACGAGGACGTTTGACGAATGGCGTGACAAGACGCTCGCCGAGGCGCTGTTCGAGTGCCGGGAGATGGTCGAATCTCCCGAGTTCGAGACGGTGCGCCGCTGGCGCGAGGCCGGTGGCAAGGTGGCCGGCCACTTCCAGGTCTACTTTCCCGAGGAGATCGTCCACGCGGCAGGCATGCTCCCCTTCAAGGTGCGGGGCGCCCCGGTGGAGGCGAACCGGGCCGATTCGAACTTCGGTTCCTATCTCTGCTCGATCCTCAAGACGTCCCTCGAACTCGTCCTGACCGATCGGGTCGAGCTGGACCTGTTCGTCTCCCACCCGATCTGTGACGCGGCTCGCAACCTCTCGGCGATATGGGGCCGCAACTTCGATTACCCGTGCCAGATCCTGTACCTGCCCCAGAACCCGAACTCGGCGGGGAGCCTCGAATACCTGCGTCACGAGTACGACCGGATGCGCCGGGTCGTCGAGGAGGTGTCGGGGCACGAGATCACCGACGAGGATCTCCGCAACTCGATCACCGTGTTCAACGAGAACCGCAGGCTTCTGCGGGAGCTCTATGACATCAAGAAGGACACGCCGTGGCTGATCGCGGCGGAGGATGCATACGCATTGGTCTCCCTTGCCGGGATGATCCCTCGTGAGGAGCACAACGAGCTTCTGGCGACGCTGCTGCCGATGATCCGGGAGAACACCACCAAACGGGAGGACCGCATTCGCGTGGTGTTCGAAGGAGGCTTCTGTGAGCAGCCTCCGTTCGATCTCGTACGGATGCTGGGCCGCACCTGCTACCTCGTGGACGACGACTTCCACATCGGGATGCGCTGGATCACCGAGGACGTACCCCTCGACGGCGACCCGCTCGAGAACCTGGCCGTCTCGTACGTCGAGCACTCTTCGTACAGCTCCGTGCAGCACGATCTGCGCAAACCCAAGGAGAAGATGCTCATGCGCCGAATCCGTCGTGCCGGTGCCGACGCCGCCATCCTCGCATCGGCCAAGATGTGCGAACCCGGCCTCGAGGAGCAGGTCGCCTACACGCACGCTCTCGACACCGAAGGGGTCGCCTATTTCGTCAGCGAGTTCGAGGAGAGCATGACCTCCTTCGACCAGCTCGAGCTGCAAGTCGAGACATTCCTCGAGAACCTGCTTTTCGCATGAAGGAGCGCATCATTCCAGGAGGTGGACATGACCACTCGAGATAGCACACCAGAACTGGTCGGCCGCGGCAACCGAGAGGGTGCCGCCCTGTTCCGGGCCTGGTTTGCCGAACTCGACGAGACGGCAAGGAACGGCGGCCAGTCCGCATACGTCTTCGTGATGGGGAGCATCAACGAGATCTTGAAGACGTTCGACCTTCCCGTCGTCTTTCCCGAGATCAACTCGCTCCAGACCGCGGTGCGCCGCGTCGCCCACGAATACCTCGAAGTGGCGGAGGACTACGGGTATTCGCCCGACATCTGCGGGTATGTCAAAGCCGATGTCGGCACCCAGCTACGCGGTGGAGAGCATCCCATGGGTCGGATACCGAAGCCGACCCTCTCGGTACTCACCAACGCCTGCAACACCTACATCAAGTGGGCCGAGATCTGGGAACGGATGTACGGAATGCACAACTTCACCATCGACATTCCCGGCACCCGTCAAGCCGGGGGCCAGACCTGGAGTGGTGATTCCGACTTCGAGGCCGACCGCAAGTACGTCGAGGTGCAGCTCGGTGAACTGATCACGTTGTGTGAGGAGGTCACCGGCAAGAAGTTCGACATCGACAAGTTCCGTGAGGTCCTCACTTACGCCAACACGATGAGCCGCTCGTGGAAACGGATTCTCGATCTCAACCGTGCGAAACCGTCCCTGTTCAACGCGCTCACCGACGGGACGATATTCCTCGGTGTCGCCAACGGCTTCAGGGGAACCGAGGCCGGCGCCCGCTACTTCGAGCGCCTGGTGGAGGAGATGGAGTACAAGGCGGCCAACGGGATCGGCCAGAGCATCGAGGAGCAGTACCGCCTGGTGTTCCTCGGGGTTCCCTGTTACCCGATCTTCCGCCGGTTCAACGAGCTGTTCACCGACTGGGGCGGCAGTTTCGTCAACTCGACGTATCTCTGGTTCGCCTCCGGCGGCACCAATCGCGGCTTCGAGTACGACCTCGCACATCCGTTGGCGAGCCTGGCCGAGGGGGTGCTCGTGAGTGTCCGTGACGCCATGGATGCCATGTTCCACCAGAACGAGGCGCTGGCCCACATGACGGAGGACTTCGACGTGGACGGCATCGTCTACCACTCGATCAAGAGCTGCCGGACCGTCTCGACGGGGCTCGCAGACAGCCGTAGGCACATGACGGAGGATCTGGGCATACCGAGCCTGTTCATCGAGTCGGACATGATGGACCGGCGGGTCGTCTCCGAAGCTCAGATGAAGAACCGTGTCGACGCCTTCTTCGAAGGCTTGGCATCCCGCCGGCGACAAGCCCTTGCCGGCACAGAAGGATGAGGTGATCACAGTGGCATACGCAGCCGGAGTCGACGTCGGTTCGACCCAGACCAAAGCCGTCATCATCGACGAGGACGGCAAGATCGCCGGCCGCTCTCTCATCGACACGGGAGCCAATGTCGTCAAGGCAGCGGAGTCGTCCTTCCTCGCCGCCCTCGAGGCGGGAAACATCAGCGAGGAGGAGGTCAACTACGTTGTCGGTACCGGATACGGCCGCTACCGGGTGACCTTCGGCAACACCCAGGTCACCGAGATCAGCTGTCACGGCAGGGGTGCGGTCCACCTGTTCCCCAACACGAGGACGGTCGTCGACATGGGTGGCCAGGACACCAAGGCGATCGCCGTCAACGCCGTCGGCGAGATCACCGACTTCTGCATGAACGACAAGTGTGCCGCCGGGACGGGACGCTTCCTCCAGGCCGCCGCTTCGGCGCTCGACATCCCCCTCGACGATCTCGGCCCCCTCTCGCTCCAGAGCAGGAAGTCCGTCAAGATCAGCACGACCTGCACCGTCTTCGCAGAATCCGAGGTGCTGGCGTGGATCGGCAAGGGGAAGAAGATCGAGGACATCCTCTGGGGTGTCCACAAGTCCATCGCCGCTCGTTCGGCGAGCCTGATGCGTCGAGTCGGCATCAACGACGAGATCACCTTCACCGGTGGGGTGTCCCGGAACGACGGTATGGTCAAGGCGCTCTCGGACCGTCTGGGAAAGCCCCTGAACGTCAGCGCCGACTGTCACTACATCGGGGCACTGGGGGCCGCCTTGTTCGCTCTCGACCACGTCATGGCCGGTCGTGCGCCGGTCTCCGGTATGGAGGTGGCATCGTGATCTACACCGCAGGATTGGACATAGGCTCCACCTACACGAAGGCTCTCATCCAGTCGGACGACGGGGAGATCGTCGGCAAGGCGTTCGGGCCGACCGGCTTCCGGCTCAAAGAGGTGGCGCGCGCGATGTATGACCGGGCGCTCGCGGACGCCGGCCTGAGCGAGGACGATATCTCCTATGTGATCGCCACCGGGGGCGGCCGCCACCATGCCGACTTCAAGGATCTCCATGTGACGGACCTCACCGCAAGCGCCCGCGGGGCCTGTTTCCTGTTCCCGGGCACCCGCACGATCCTCGACGTGGGCGGTCAGACCATGAAGGCGAGTCGGGTGGACGCGTCGGCGAACGTCCTCTCGTTCCGGCTCAACGACAAGTGCGCCGCCGGCACCGGGGCCTTTCTGGAGAAGACGGCCCGCTACATGGGCTATGGCACCGAAGAGATCGGGGCACTGATGTCGACGTCGAAGGAGCCCGTTCCGATCTCGGGCGTGTGTGCGGTCTTCGCCGAGTCGGAAGTGATCAACCACCTCTCGCTGGGTACGCCGCCGGCGGACATCATGCAGGGCGCCATCGAGTCGCTCACCGGACGCTCGGTACAGCTCATGAAACGGGTGCGGGCGGAACCGGAGTTCACGCTCATCGGGGGAATCCTTCGGTTCGAGACCATGGGCAGATCCGTCAGCGAATCGCTCAAAGCCGAAGTGAACGTCCCCGACGGCGACATGGTGCAGTTCGTGTCGGCACTCGGGTGTGCCATCCTCGGTCGACGCCGCCTGGAGAAGCTTCGCTCCGACGGTGGCGTGCCGGCCACGGCGGGAACGTCGAAGTGAGCGGGACAGAACGTCCCGAGCCGGTCTACTGCTCCGAGGGCATCCAGATCCTGCGGGCGCTGGAGGCCGCCGACGAGGGCTGGGAGCGGCGCACCGTCACGGACCCGGCCCGGATCGCCGAGCTGGTGGACCTCTATTCGAGCCTGGGCTTCGAGACGATGGTTACGGGGCTCGATCCGTCGAGCTTCGGTGAGGCGTGCACCAGTTGCGCAGTCACCGCATGTTCCGAATACGTTGCGCTGTTCACGCGCAAACGGGAAGCGGGCTGAAGGCCCCGCGGGCTCTCGAGGCACTAGGTCACGGATGGCGGCGGCGGGAGCATGTCGGTCCGGCCGGTTACTCCCCGGCCGCGCCTCCGAGATAGGCCGCATGGACCCGGTCGTCGTTCAGCAGGTCGGTGGCCGCTCCCTGCAGAACCACCTTTCCCACCTCCATCAGGTAGCCGCGACTGGCGAGTTTGAGAGCCGCGTGTGCGTTCTGCTCCACCAGGAGCACGGTGACGCCGCCGTCGCGGAGGCTGCGGATGACCTCGAACAGCTCCTTGACGATCAGCGGTGCCAGACCGAGTGACGGTTCGTCGAGCAGCAGCAGCTTGGGATCGGCCATCAGCCCGCGGGCGATCGCCAGCATCTGCTGCTGCCCCCCGCTGAGGGTCCCGGCCAGTTGGTTTCGGCGTTCCGAGAGGATGGGGAAGATCCCGAACAGCTTTTCGGCATCGGCCTCGACGGTTGCCTTCCCTACCTTGCGATAGCGGCGGTAGGCGCCGAGGATGAGGTTCTCGTCCACCGTCATCGTGGAGAAGAGCTGCCGGTTCTCGGGGACATGGGAGATGCCCCGTGCGACGATTCGCTCCGCTCCGATCCGGGTGATCGACCGGCCGTCGAAGGTCACTTCGCCCGTGCGTGGGCGCATCATGCCGCTGATGGTCTTGAGGAGTGTCGTCTTGCCTGCCCCGTTGGCGCCGATGAGAGCCACGATCTCGCCCTCGCCCACCTCGAGGGACACGGCATCGAGGGCGCGGATCCGCCCGTAGAAGGTGCTCACCTCGGAGACGACGAGACTACTCATTCCTCAGGCGCTCCGAGATAGGCGGCGATGACTCGCTCGTCGGCCTGGATCTCCGCCGGCGTGCCCTCGGCGATGGCAGATCCGTGATCGAGGACGAGCAACTCGTCCACGAGCCCCATGACGAACTCCATATCGTGTTCCACCAGCAGGATCGTGGTCCCGCCGTCTCGAATCTTGCGGATCAGGCTCGCCAGCGACCGCCTCTCGACGGCGTTGAGCCCTGCTGCCGGCTCGTCGAGAAGCAGCATCGTCGGTTCGGTGGCCAGCGCCCTGGCGATCTCCAGGGTGCGCTGCAACCCGAACGGCAGGTCGGTCGCCTTCTCCGCGGCCCGTTCCGCCAGTCCGACCTGCCCGAGGAGCTCCGTGGCCATGGACACGATCTCGGACTCCTCCCGCCGGACGGAGGCCCGGTGCAGAGCCGCCTCGAGAAACCCCGATCTTCCATGGAGGTGGCGGCCCACCATCACATTCTCGAGAACGGTCATGTTGGAGAAGAGCCTCACGTTCTGGAACGTCCGGGTGATGCCGAGCGCCGCCACCCGGTTCGGCTCCCGGCCGACGATGCTGTCGCCCTGAAAGGTGATGTCGCCGGTCGTGGGGGTGTAGATGCCGCTGATGAGGTTGAACAGCGTCGTCTTGCCCGCCCCGTTCGGCCCGATCAGCCCTTTGATCTGGCTTTGGCGCACCTCGGTCGTCACCCGGTTCACCGCCACCAGACCGCCGAAGAACATCGAGACGGCCGACAGCGAGAGAAGTGGGTCGCCGTTCACCCGCTCCATCGGCGCACCACCTCCTTCGTTCGGGCGACGACGCCCTCCGGCATGAAGATCATGATGAGGATCAGGATGATGCCGAAGGCGACGACCTCGTACGCGCCACCGACGGCGTCGATCACCAGACTGAGGTGGGTCCGCAGCAGGTCGCGCAGGATCACCACCGCGGCCACGCCGAAGGGGGCGCCCCACACCGACGCCATGCCGCCCACCGCGGCCATGACGACGAGTTCCAGCGAGGCGCCGAAGTCGAAGGGCTTGGGTGAGACCGCCACCCGGAAGTGGGCGTACAGGCTGCCCGCGATGCTCGCGTACATGGCGCTCAGCACGAGCGCCCGCACCTTGTACCGTGCCGTGTCCACACCGAGGGTCTCGGATGCCAGCTCGCTGCAGTGCAGGGCGCGCAGGGCGCGGCCCGAGCGCGACTTCACCATGTTCAAGGCGAGGAGGATCCCTACGATCGCCACCAGCCAGACCAGGTAGTAGTAGCGCTCTATGGGCCAGATATCCCACGATCCGATGCTGAGCCGGGGGATGCCGTAGATGCCGTCGGAGCCGCCCGTGATGTTCACCTTGTCGACGGCGAAGCCGAGGTTCTCCCGAAAGAGGATGTTGACCATCACGCCGAGGCCAAGCGTCGCCATCGCCAGGTAGTGGCCCCGCAGGCGAAGGATGGGGCGACCCACCAGGTAGGCGAGGCCGCCTGTGAACACGGTGCCGACGAGCATGAGCAGCCACGGCCACCACCAGTGCCCGGACAGGCCCGACGCTCCGATCAGTGAGGGACGTGTGGTCAGGACCGCCGAGAAGTAGGCACCCAGCCCGATGAAGGCGACCTGGCCCAGCGACACCTGCCCTGCATACCCCATGAGGAGGTTGAGGCCCACGACGGCCGTGGTGAGGATGCCGATCCGGACCATGGTGTCGAAGGTGACGACGCCACCGGTGAGCGCGGCGATGTTCAACCCGCCGGGCTGCGCGGACTCGAGCCACCCGATGACCAGGATGATGACGCTCAGTACCAGGATGCCGACGACGATGCTCCCGTACCTCTTCTGCGGGCGTTCGGTGAGCGTCACTCGAGCCCCCGCCCCATCTGACGGCGCTGTCGCAGGAGGACCGCGATCAGGACGATGAAGGCAAAGATGTCCTTGAGACCGGACTTGGTGACGCCCGCTGCGATGTTCTCGGTGAGACCGAGGAGGAGGCCACCCAACACGGCTACCGGCGAACTGACGAGACCTCCCATGGCCGCGGCGACGAAACCCTTGAGGCCGAGCTTGAGGCCCATGTCGTAGATGGGCCGGCTCGCCGGCGCAAGGACGATCCCGGCGACGGCTCCCATGGCCGCCGCCAGCCCGAAGGCGAAGATGGACATGCGTGAGGGGCTGATGCCCATGAGCCGGGCGGCGTACCTGTTGACCGAGCACGCCCGCAGTGCCTTGCCGAGAAGCGTCCGGCGGAGAAACACCATGAGGAGAGCCAGCACAACGGCCGTGGTCCCCCAGATCCACAGCGACTGCGCCTTGAGGACGATGCCGCCGGGCCGGAAGATGAGGTCGGAGGTCGCGACCGTCGTGAAGGCGGGCAGGATCCGGGCATTGCTCCCCCAGAAGATCAGAGCCAGGCCCTGGAGGGTGATGTAGACACCGACGGTGATGATGATCAGTGTCAGCGAGTCGGCGTTGCGGGCGGGGAAGATGGTCAGCCGTTCGACGATCACCCCTATCGCCGTCGTGGCGACGATGGCGAGAAGGGCGGCGACGATGAGGCCCGTGGCGCCGGTGCCTCCGATCTTGGATGCATAGAGGGTCACGGCGATCATCGACCCCAGCATCACGAAGGCGCCCTGGGCGAAATTGATGATGCCGGTGACGGTGTAGATCATCACGAAGCCGAGCGCGATGAGGGCGTAGATGGCACCGTCCCCGAGGCCGGCGACGATCAACTGACCGTACTGCTGCGGGCCGAAGTTCTTTTGGGCTCCCAAGATGAGGATGAGCGCCACCACGGCGACGGTCGACCCGCCGACCGCCAAGAACTTATACGACTTGTGCTTGAGCGATCGAAGCAAGAAATCTCTCATGTCGCCGTGTTCTTTTCCCTCGGATTGGGAGTATGCGGGCCAGGGGACGACCGTAGCCGTCCCCCGGTACCGCTTGTCTCAGCCGGTTGCTCTACCAATCTTTCGGCGGGAAGTTGACGAACTTGCCTCCCTCGACACGGACGAAGGTGAGACCGGTGTACTTCAGGCCGAGGTGGTCATCTGCGGTGACGTTGAAGACACCGCCGGTGCCCGGCCAATCCTTGATGTTGGTTTCGATGTACTCACGGATTCCGGCCCGCCTGTCCTTCAAGTCGGGTCCCTCGTTGAGACTGCTCAGGCCCATGTAGGCCCACTGGAGGGCATCCCAGGCGTGTCCACCGAAGGTGCTTACCGGGTCTCCACCGGTGAACGCCGTGTAGTCGGCGATGTACTTCATCAGGACCGGCTTCTGCGGGTCGTTGTCCGGCAGGCCGTCGGCCACCATGAGGCGACCACACGGCAGCACGACGCCCTCGGTGGCTTTGGGTGCCAGCGAGATGAACGTCGCATTGCAGACGCCGTGGCCCTGGATGACCGGAAGGTCGGGGACGAAGTCACGCAACGCCACCGTCACCATCGAGGCACCGGGCGGGATGGCTCCCACCACCACGGCCTGACACCCGGACGATTGGACTCCCTGCATCTGTGGGAACTCGGTATCGGACCGCTCGAACGTGTCGCTGAAGACGATCTTGATGCCGGCCTCGGGGAAGAACTTCTTGGCGTTGTTCAGGGTGTCCTGCCCAAAACCACTGTTCTCGTACAGGTAGCACACGCTGGTGATGCCCTGCGACTTGAGGTAGGTGGCCTGCCAGCGGGCGCTGTGGCCGTTCTCCTGCGGCGTCTTGAAGATCCAGGGCCTGGTCACGCCGTCGGTCTCGATGATGCTGCGCGCGGAGCCCATGGAGATCATCGGGACCTCGGCCTCCTCCGCCAGCGGTGCCATCGCCAGAGCGTTGCCGCTCAGTGTGCCGGCGACCAGCACGTCGACATCCTTCTCGGTGATGAGGCGGCTCACCGCCGCCGCTCCGACGTCGGGGTTCGACTCCGAATCGAGGATGATGACGTCCAGGGCGTGGTGTACCCCGTCGGGGCCCGTGATGCCGTCGGCCCACTGCTGAGCGAGCATGTGAGCCGTGTTCGTCTCGGGCATACCGAGGCTGGAACCCGGGCCGGTGGCCGAGGCCACGAAGCCGATCTTGTAGGCGACCCCCTCGGCGGGTGGCGCCGCGGTCGTCGCCGTCACCGCGGTCGTTGCGGTCGTGGCAGGTGCCGCCGTCGTGGCAGGCGCCGCGGTCGTGGCGGGTGCCGCGGTCGTGGCAGTCGTTGCGGTGGTGCCGGCGCTACACGCCGCGGCAACGAACATCATCACGACCACTACGGCCAACAGCCGTGGAGTCCTTTTGTTTCTTCGTCCCGTCGTCATTCCAGCCCTCCTTCAGTCTTCCGCAAGCCTTCCGCGGCTGTCTTTCTCGCTTCGAGCCGACCGACTTGTCGATCCCACATATACCCAGGATCCGGTTGGGCAGATCGAGCGTCGGGATGCTCTTCTCTCGGACCCACGTACAGCGTACGGCTCGTCATCGTATCAGCCTCTCCCGTGTCATGCGTTGGGAACCATGATCTATTTCGCCTCTCCGGCGTCCTCGTCCGGGCCTCTACACGCACATCGCCGTGGCCCGAAAGAGCCCGGATCGTCGTGCGACATGCCGATCGAATCGGTCGACCCTGATGCAAATACATCAGGTCCAATCAAGACCAATTAGGTCATGAGAACGCGCACGAATAGGTGATCCATCGGTTCCTCTTGCCGACCTATTTGCCTCGTTGTAGGTTGTGTGCACAGATGACGACATTGATGGCGGTGGCGGTGACAGGACCGCCCCGAACAAACGAGTCGACCGGTTGGTAGCCTGGTCGCAAAGCTGACAGGAGGCTGACCGTGTTTCTTCCCGAAATCGAGACACTGCCCCCCACGGAGCTCAAGAAGCTGCAGGGGGAACGGCTGGTGGGTTTGATCGAGCGGCTGCGGGCGAGCAACGCCGAGTACTGGAAGAAGAAGTTGAACGGGGTCGGTCCGGTGACGTCGATCGAGGATCTCTCTTCCTTGCCGTTCACCTCGAAACCGGAGTTTCGCGAGCAGTATCCGACCGGAATGCTGGCGGTGCCGTTACGAGACGTCGTTCGGGTCCATGCCTCCTCGGGGACGTCGGGAAAGCCGACCATCGTCGGCTACAACGCCTCCGACGTCGCGCTCTTCGGCGAGGTCAATGCCCGCTGCCTCGCCGCGTGCGGCGGCACTGCCGATGACGTGATCCATGTCGCCTACGGCTACGGCCTCTTCACCGGCGGCCTCGGTGTCCACTACGGGGCCGAGGCGCTCGGGGCGGTCACCGTTCCCGCCTCGGGAGGCAACGCCGTCTTCCAGGTGGGATTGCTTGCCGATCTCGGCGCCACCGGTCTCGCCGCCACACCCTCGTTCGCCCTCCGTCTGGCCGAGCAGGCGGCAGCCGACGGCAGGTTGGCCGACATCAAGCTGCGCTGGGGCATCCACGGCGCCGAGCCCTGGTCGGAGGGCTTCCGTGAGAAGATTCAGGAGGCCTGGGGTGGCGACTATGACGCCTGCGACCTGTACGGGCTCTCCGAGGTGATCGGGCCCGGAGTCGCCGCCGAGTGCTATCAGAACAAGGGCGGGTTGCACATCCTCGAGGATCACTTCTACCCCGAGATCGTGGATCCCGACACGGGCGAGCCGCTTCCCGACGGCGAGCTGGGCGAGTTGGTCCTCACCACGCTGACCCGCCAGGCACAGCCCGTGATCCGCTACCGGACGCGTGACATCACGCGGATCCTGGGGACGGGTTGCCCGTGCGGGCGGACCTCGCGACGCATCGACCGTTTCCAGGGCAGGGTCGACGACATGCTGATCATCCGTGGCATCAACGTCTACCCGCGGACGATCGAGTCGCTCCTGCTCGGCGACCCGTGCATCTCCGGGCAGTTCGCCATCGTCGTCGACCGCCGGTCGACCATGGTGGAGCTCGAGGCCAGGGTCGAGCTGGCGGACCATTCGCTCGCACCCATGCGGGAGGAGATCGTCAAGCGGCTGAAGAAGAACCTCGCCGACACCCTCCGGGTGCGGGTCGAGGTGCTTCTCGGCGATCCCGGCAGCATCCCCCGCCAGGACACCGGCAAGGCGAAGCGGGTGTTCGTGAAAGAGGACGACACCGATCCCCTCGACGCCCTCCGAAACTAGCCGCGGTCTTCAGCGTGGTCTCGATGGCCGAGGGGTTGGCGTGCGCGAAAACGCCTTCCTGACAAGGGACGCCACACCCAGGTTGTCGATCATGTCGATCTGATGTGTCGTGCCTGCCAGGACCTCGACCTGGTCCGGATGCGGGACGCCCTCGGACACGTAACGGTCCCCGACCCAACCGGCGCGTGACCGTCCTCGCTCAACTATCGACGAACCGCCTCCCCGCGCAGCTCCTTCTTCGACACGGTCCACTCCTCGCTCCGCCACCTTCGTCGATATGTTCATCACCGACGCGGTGTATGCGAGTCTCTGACATCTGACATGTGACCTTCGACCCGGTGCCGTCTCGCGCCGTTGGCCGACGGAGGACCTCGTCCGAGATCTGGAGGTTGGGGGCGGAGTGTCGATGTTTAGGGTGGTGTGCCGCTGGTGGTGTAGGTGTGGCCGAGTTTGGTGGTCCAGTGGTGGTCGCCGTCGGGGAGGGGCTGGTAGGTCCATCCGGCGTCGTGTCGGA
>JAADGS010000043.1 GCA_013152275.1 Actinomycetota bacterium
CAGTTCCTGCCCCACAGGCGGCAAAGACGAGGCTTGCAGCGACAACGAGAACTATTGCTTTCCCCATATCGTTGAAACGCACTACGGACTCGAAAGGTTCCAGGTCCTGGAGAGCACGCCCACTACTTCGCCCAGCGTATTCGCTGCGCTGACCCGACCCGTCCGGTGTCTTCTGATGATAAATGCATACTGCGTATGTATACTGTGTTTGCATCGCGACTATCGAGGAGAGGCCATGGCGTTCAGAGAGACCCTGTTGGTGTTGTTGTTGGATGGGCCGAGCCACGGCTACCAACTAAAGCTCGATTTCGAAACCGCTACTGGGGATGCCTGGCCCCTCAACGTCGGGCAGGTGTATTCAACCCTGCAACGCCTAGAGCGAACCGGATTGGTCGAGGTTGAGAGTACCGATGCCGAGGGGAGAATCCGGTACGAGATCACCGAACAAGGCCGAACAGTCGTCGAGCAGTGGTTCTCGAGCCCGGTAGAACAGTCCATGGCGACTCGTGACGATCTTTCGATGAAGCTCCTACTGTCGATCGCGACGAGCGCCGCGGATCCGGCCAAAGTGATCGGGACCCAGCGGGGTGCAACGATGCGCGCACTCCAGGACTACACCCGCCTGCGCGAGGAGACGAATGAGTCCGACCTTGCTTGGGAGTTGCACCTCGATCGGTTGATCATCCGCTCCGAGGCCGAGCTGCGGTGGCTGGACCGTGTTGAGGACCGGCTCGCCGCACGCACGACGACACCGACGAAACGACGCCCTGTCGTGGCGAAGCAGACCGGGCCAGTGACCAGCAAGGGAGGGGCACGATGACCCGCGCACCGGTGCTCGCAATGCGGCGAGTCGGCCGGACCCACGGAACCGGCGCCCAACGGGTCGACGCCCTCGTCAATATCGATCTCGATGTCAACAAAGGCGAATTGGTTGCAGTGACGGGCCGCAGCGGCTCAGGTAAAACGACGCTCCTCAATCTCGCCGGCGGTCTCGACGAGGCGACCACCGGCTCCGTCGAGGTCGAAGGTCGGCTGCTCGCCGAGCTCTCAAAAACGGAGCTGGCGGAACTGCGGCGGCTGCGGGTCGGGTATGTGTTCCAACAGTTCAACCTGCTCCCGACTCTCACCGCAGGCGAGAACGTCTCGCTCCCGTTGGAGCTCGACGGCATGTCACTGCGCAAGGCTCGGAGTCACGCCGAGACTGCGCTCGCCGAAGTCGGCCTGGAGGATATGGCGAACCGATACCCCGATCAGCTTTCAGGTGGGGAGCAGCAGAGGGTGGCGATCGCACGGGGATTTGTGGGACCCCGTGTGCTGCTGCTGGCTGACGAACCCACCGGGGCGCTCGATGAGGTGACCAGCGAGAGCATTCTGCGATTGCTGCGGACTCGTTGCGACCAGGGTGCCGCCGCAATGCTGGTCACCCACGAACCAGCGTACGCCGCATGGGCGGATCGCGTGGTGCGTATTCGCGACGGCCAGATTGAGCAGATCTCCGAACGCTCAACGGTCCCAGCAGGCATGGAAGCAACCACACCATGAACCTCGTTGGTCTTCGTGCGTCCGCTCGCATCGCCCGACGCTCAGCGATACGGCACCGCAAACGCACCATCCTGATCTTGGTTCTCATCGCCATCCCGGTCGCCGCCGCGATCGTCGTAGCTGGAATCAATCGCGCGAACAAGCTGGACCCCGAACGGCTCGTATCGAGCACGTTCGGGGCTGCCGAGGTTGTGATTACAGCGGACACATCGGATCCCGAAATCGATGCCTGGGTCACCGAACAGATCAGCAACGAGCCGTCCGCCGATTCCCTGAGGTATCGCAAGTTGGAGGTGCGTCTCGGCCTGGTCGTGAGTCCCGATCTTGGTGATCGTGTCCGGTTGTCAGACATCGACTTCACCAACCCGCTGGCCCGCGGGACTACCGTTCTCGCGGATGGGACAGAACCCTCGCGTCGGGGTGACATCGCACTGAGCGTGAACCTCGCGCAGCGGCTGCAGGTCCGCTCCGGCGACACCATCGAACTGACGTTGGGAGGCGCCAGCCCTCTCACATACAGCATCACAGGGCTTGTTCAAGACCCCATCAGCGTCCGGCGGGTGTTTGCGATCGTCACCCCAGAGGAAATGACTGACGTGATTGCTCGCGTCGATGCGCAGGCACAAGTGCGTGGCAATGAACGGATCGACGAGTTTCGCCTTCGCACAACCTGGCTGTTGGGCGGAGTCGACGGAGAGTTCGCCCCTCGGATTCTCCGCGCGTGGGAACGCGACAGAGACGAATTCCTACCACCAGCAGCGGTCGATCCTCAGCCACAGGAGCTGGAGCCGCACTCGGACGACACCAGGCTCTCCTTTATTTGGGTGGATGCGGAAAGCCGCCAGGACCGGCTCCTGGGGATGGCGAGAGACGATTCAGCTTTGACCGGGTCGCCCGTCGTTGGCACCATGGTTGCAGCGTTGCTCCTCGTCGAGGTTGCCCTGGTGGCGGGGGCAGCATATGCCACCGGGACCCGACGGCGACTGCGCGAAATCGGGCTCCTCGGCTCAAGTGGCGCCACCGAGATGCACATCCGGACAATCATTGTCGGCGAGGGAGTCGTCGCTGGACTCGTGGGAGCCGCCATCGGCGCGGCAATAGCCGTTTCGCTCCTCATCGCTGGTCGACCGTTCCTACAACTGCTTGTTGACCAACTCATTGTCGAGCCGCCCATTACCGCGGTGGATATCTTGGGGCCGATGGCGGTCGGTATTCTGGCTGCCACGGTTGCCGCATGGATCCCGGCCCGCACCGCCGCGGGCGTACTGACCGTCACAGCCCTGCAGGGACGAATGCCAGAGAAGCCTCAGCGCCGGTGGGTCGCTCCGGCGGGCCTGGGGCTGGTCGGGTTCGGTGCTTTGCTCGTCGTCGTCGCAAAGGTGGCCTTCGGCCAGGGAGCAGCAATTCAAGCTGGGTTGGGAGTTATCTTCATGATCGCAGGTGCGGCGCTGTTGACCGGCTCGATAGTCACCGCCGCGGGCAGCATCGCCGATCGATTCCGCGCGACCCCTCGCCTTGTCCTGCGCGATGCTGCCCGGCAGCGCTCGCGTGCGTCCGTGGCGACGGCCGCGGTTATGGTCGTCCTGCTCGGCCCGGTGATCATGGGTGTGAGCATCGCCAACGCCAGGGTAGGACAAGCAATTCATGGTCTGCCGGCTCCAGCCAATCACATCGTTGTCGTCGGCCAATACAACGCTGACGGGTACACCGAGGCTGGTACTGCCACGGCTGAGGACGTAGAAGCGGTGCGGAGCGTTATCCCCAACTCCGAGATGGCATTGATCGCCACACTCGATGCTCGCATCGTCTTTCAGGCAGAAGGGGTCGCCGTGGCAACGCTGAGTAGTCGCAGATCGGTCGAGGGATACGAACAGGAGTTTCTCCGTGAAGACGTCCGGGCGGCAGTGGGAACACCTGCCCTCGCGACGGTACTCGGCGATCCCGCAATTGCACAAGCACTTGAGAGCGGGGAAGCCGTGGTCCTCGGCGTTAAGAACCGCGCGACGACCCTGACCGTCAACGGTATAGAGATCAACGCGACGGAGATCGCTATCCCAGTTGCGTCATGGGCCATGCCGCGCTTGCTCCTTCCTCAGAGCATGGTGGATAGTCTCGATCTGCAAACTGCCGGAACCAAGGCGCTATTCGTCACCGAAGAACCACTTACGGTCGAATCGGCTTACGCTATCTGGAACCTCGACTTCACGGTTGACATCTCCCCGATTCGACCATTCTCGCTCCAACAATCTCTGTGGCTGGGGCTCGGTGCGACGTTTCTCGTGGTTCTTGGGATCATCGGCCTCATCACCGCTCTATCAGCAACGGAGTCCGACCGTGATTTGGCGATGATGGTTGCCGTGGGCGCACCGCCAACGATGCGGCGTCGGTTCCTAGGGCTGCAAACCGCGTTCTTTGCCTTCTTTGCCGGACTGCTGGCCGCCCCACTCGGATGGTTGCTGATGAAGGTGTCTGCCGACAACAGCGACTGGGTGATCATTGGACCGTTTGGCACCGTTCCCTCCGGCATCGCCACGGTGCCGTGGGGCGTGATCGCGGTTGTGGTGCTTGTCATTCCGGCAGCTGTTGGCGGAGTCACCGCACTCGTCGTGAAGTCATCGCCGACGATGCCGGCCCGTCAGGCGCTGTAGTCGGCAACCAGGCCGTGCTGCTCGCAAGCGGACTGCGTCCACCACCGAAGACTCACGGAGAGGTCCGCTCCGCAATACCAAGGCCTTCGACGTTGTACCAGAGGGAGACGTAGAAGTTTCTCGTCATCGAACAGCCGCGGTCTCCATACGCAAGGCCGTCGCCGCCGCGCACACACTCGCCGTCGATCGTGATCTCGACACGCTCCACAACCTCGGGTCGGAACAGCGCGTCGTAGAGCTGCAGGGTGAATAGCTGCAACTCGGAGGACGTTGAATTCGGGGATACCGGGTCGAGCAGGGCGGCTGTGAAATCTGCCCTGACCACACCGGCCTTGTCGATCGTCAGGGACGTGAGTTCGGCGGTCCCGGAGAACATCGAGTAATAACCATCGGCCTCCTCGGCCGGAGTCACACCCCTCAGGACACTCTCCACCCGCGCTACAAGAATTTCGCGCACATCGTCGCTCTCAACAACCGGACGTGCCAACCCGGCAATGGCACCACCGCACGAAACAACGTCGTA
>JAADGS010000044.1 GCA_013152275.1 Actinomycetota bacterium
CATCGACCCATTATCGACCTGCCCGACCGGGAGCGTATGTCCGGTGTGGGCTCAAGGGGTCAGCACAACGCTTCAGCGAGACAGAGCGTCTCCATTCCAGCACACCCAGCCAGATCTGGATGGGGCAGACGGCTCCTGTGTTACGGTGCGCGAAGCATGTAGTTATCGGAACGCCCCCGGACTTGTCCCGCACGTGAACTCCCCAGGAGGTTCCCTCTTGTCCCTACATGCTTCCCTCGACCTAACAGGCCATGTGGCGCTCGTCACAGGCGCAAACCACGGCATCGGCGCGGCGACAGCTTGTCGCATCGCCGAACGTGGCGCCTCGGTAGTGATCACCTAGCTACCGATCGGGGATGCTCCCGATCCAGGTATCCCCGACACCTACCGCAACAACCGTGCCCAAGATGCTGACGCTGTGGTCCAGCGATCTCTGCCAGCGGCGGAACGGTGGTGGCGATAGAGGCCGATCTCAGCGATGGCGAAACAATCAGCCGTCTGTTCGATGCAGCCGAAGCTGACCTCGCTCGTTGAAAACCCCCAGATCTGCTCACTGGAATCCCTCGCCACCAGGTCTTGTCGTGTCATATCCGATAAGAGATACTGCGAGTGTGTCGATAGTGAGAGATCTTCGCGAATCCGCTGAATTGACTCAGGTCGAGTTGGCTGAACGGGCGGGTACGTCGCAGCCGGCGATCGCCGCGTACGAGTCGGATCGCAAGAGCCCGACGTTGCGGACCCTGAGGCGGCTCGCGCAGGCTGCCGGCCGGGAAGTGGTGGTTTCGTTCGCTCCGCCGTTGACGAGGGAGGAACGTCGAAGTCTGGCGTTGCATCGGGCGATCGCCCGCAAGTTGCGGGAGGTACCCGACGAGGTGCTGGTCCGGGCTCGGCGTAATCTCGCTCGCATGATGGAGCGGCATCCGGCTGCCCGGGGACTGCTCGAGGAGTGGGCCGTGATCCTGGAGAGGCCCGTCGACGAGATCGTCGAGATCTTGACGGATCCTCGGCCCCATGCCCGTGAGCTGCGCCACGTCACTCCGTTTGCCCGGGTGTTGACCGCCGCCGAACGGACCCGCGTATACGAGGAGTTCGCTCGAAGCGAGGCGCTGCGTTGACCAAAGACGAGTTCGATCATGCGATCCGGGCGGCAGGTGCGATGCTCGGTGTGCCTGAGATTCCGGTGATCGGCAGCCAGGCGGTGCACGGATCCGTTTCCGGGGACCTGCCTGAGGAGGCGCTACGGTCGGTAGGGGTCGATGTTGCCGTGTTTGGTGATGTGGACGGGGCCGAGGCCGATCTTCTCGACGGGTCGATTGGCGAAGCGTCGATCTTTCACGAGTCGTTCGGGGTCCCCTCGCATCGTGGTCGAGGGGAGACGCCGTACCGGGTCAGGGCGTTGGCTGTCGTGTGGGCGTAAGTTCGATGACGGGGATGGCGCGGCTGGTGCGTTGTCGATAGCGCTCAAAGGTTGGGTAGATGGCGACGAGCGCCGGCCATATCCGTTTCGCCTCGTCGGCCGGGAGCACTCGGGCGGTGTGGGGGATTGTCTCGCCGCGAATGTCGACCTCGACTTGCGGATGGGCGACGAGGTTGCGGTACCAGTGGGGCACGGTGTCGCTGCCGGCGAACGACGCGGCGACGTAGCGGTTGCCGTCGTGCTCGGCGTAGTAGAGAGGCGTCGAACGGGGTTCGCCGCTGGTCCGGCCGCGGGTGGTCAGTATGAGGGTGTCGACGCCGAGGGGCCCGGCTCCGTGAAAGAGGCGATAGAGGGCGAGGTGGAGTCGTCCTCCGGTTCGTACCACGCCAGGACGGAACCAGATCGTCAGGAAATTGGCCAGGTATTTTGTGAGGTTGCGCATCTGCAATCCGCTCCTATCGGTCGGGCTAGGACTCTCCGAGGGGTGCTTGGCCGGTGCCGAGCAGCTCGTCGGCGAGTCTTCGTACGGCGCGGCGACCCTCCTGGAGGGCCTCGTTCCCGCGTGGAGAGATCCGATAGACCCGCCGAGCCTTACCGTTCATGGTCTGGGGTTCCGAGGTGACGAGCCCTTCGGCTTCCATCTGGTGCAAGGTGGGGTAGAGCTTGCCGGGGCTGATGTCGTAGCCGTGTTCGGCGAGTTCGCGGCTTAGCCAGGCGCCGTGCACCGGGCCTTCGGCGGCGTGGTGGAGGATGTGGAGGCGTACCGCCCCACGAACAAACTCTCTGATGGTGCGCTGGCTCTCCACGGCGTCCCAAGCAATATCGTAAACCGATATCAGTATACGATGATGCTGTCGAGCAGGCAAGAAACTCCGTGGACTCCAAGGCGAACAGGCCTGACATCCGTTTCTCTTCGCCATCTACGGCGTTCGGCTGCGCGATGCGAAGCTCGCAACAAGGTCTTGCGTCCTCGGTTGGGCCTCTGCCGCCGATCAGATGGTGGAACATGGCGAGGTGTCGTAGGCTCGGGTGATGACGAGTCTCGGTGAGGCTTTCAATGTTCGGGCGATCACTGATCTGGCCGGCGCGCGGGTCTATGCGCGTGGGGTTGCCTATCACGCCGATGGGCGTGTCGAGCCCGACGCGAGAAGCGATCAGCGGTTGGAAGCGACAGTGCGTGGCTCGGTTCCCTATGCCGTGGCACTGTGGGTCGATCGTGACAAGGCGGGATGGTCGTGCAGTTGCCCGGCCGCCGAGGACGGTTCGTTCTGCAAGCACTGTGTCGCGGTTGCATTGCTGTTCGCCCCTCGTTTGGATCCCGGGGCCGGCGCAGTGCCAGGACCGGTCGAATCGGCACACGGACCGGATGTTTCGTCTCACGTCGAGGGACTGTCGCGCGAGCGGCTGGTCGAGCTCGTGCTTGAGCAGTGTGAGACCGACTGGCAGCTTCGAGAGCGAATGGTTGCCGAGGCGAGGGCCGCTCGTGGCGATGGTCCTGATGTCGGGTCGTGGCGACGTCGCATCGATTCCGTGTTCGCTCCCTATGGCGATTTCGTCGGCTATCGCGAGGCGAAAGGATGGGCCTCGGACGTCTTTGATGTGATCGACGGGCTTGGGGATCTCGCGAATGCCGGACATGGTGATGAGGTGATCGTGTTGGCCGAGCATGCGCATCGTTGCGCCGATGCTGCGATCAGGTACGTTGACGATTCCGATGGTTGGCTCACCGATATCGAGGAGCGGCTGAGCGACCTGCATCTGAGCGCGTGCGAGGCTGTGCGTCCTGACCCTGTTGGTCTGGCGCGTCGTCTCGTCGATCTGGAATTGACGTCTGAACTTGACGGATTCCATCGCGCGGCAGCCACGTACGCGGACCTGCTCGGCGAGACTGGACTCGCGGAGTATCGGCGGATCCTGGAACCGCGATGGGAAGCGGTCAAAGATCAGACAGATCGATGGTCAGGCGATCGGTTCTCTGTCGAGCAGGCCATGATCGGTGTTGCGTTGGGTTCGGGTGACCCCGACGAGTTGATCGAGGTACGGAGTGGAGATCTCCGAACACCTGATGGCTATCACGAGATTGCCGGGGTGCTGGCTGGGGCCGGTAGGGTCGAAGAGGCGGTCGAGTGGGCCCGGCGGGGATTGGCCGAGTACGCGGATCGCACCTGGCAGCTATCGGGGCTGCGCGATTTCCTTTCGGGGATCCTTCGATCGCAGGGTGAGCACGCGCAGGCGGTCGGCTTGTATTGGGAAGGTTTCGAGACCGCGCCGTCTGTGTCGAGCTACCGCCGGCTCCTTTCTGAGGCGAGTCCAGACGCCGAGTCGTGGTCGGAACGCTGCCTCGAGACACTCAGGGAGCGCGTGGCCGAAGCGCGCCCGGGTGACGATGTCCGCCGGTCGCATGCCGTGCCTCGTCCCTCCGTGGCACTCGTCGAGATCCTCATGTACGAAGGTGACATCGAGGGTGCCTGGACGATCGCCGCCGAGTATGGGTGCGACGACAGGACGCGGCTGACGCTGGCTCGTGCCCGCGAGGCGACACATCCGCTCGATTCGATCTCGGTGTACGAACGCGAAGTCTTCGCGCTCATCGACCGGAAGAAGAACCGCGCCTACCAGGCCGCTGTCGACTTGTTGGATCGCATCCGTGTCCTGGCCGACGGTGCGGCGCAGCCCGAACGGTTCTCCGTGCTCCTCGAACGGGTTCGTACCGAGCACCGCGCAAAGCGGAACCTCAAGGCCCTTCTTGATCGCAAGGGCTGGTGAGTAGTTTCTGGCCACACCCGTGCTTGGGGTCTGTCAGTCCTGCTGCACGGACATGGAGGCTTGGCCACGGGAGTGCGTGGACGTACATTGGCCGTACGTAGTGTGAGGTTCGGGTGGCTACTGAAGCGAAGCGGAGACGTAGGGAACGTCTCGAAGTCAGGACAGCGCCCGAGGATCGGGCGCTTGTCGATAGCGTCGTGGCGGCTTACGGGACGGATCTGACAGAGTTCGTTGTCACGAACCTGACGGTGGCCGCGCGGCGGGCGTTGGCCGATCGATCCGAGTTTGTCCTCGACTCGGATTCCCGGCAGGCGTGGGAGAAGGTCAACAGGCGTCGAGCTCGCGATCTGCCCGGGTTGCGTGAGCTGATGCAGCGTCCGTCTCCGTTCGTTGACGAGTGACGGACCGGCATCGGCCACCGAGGCTCATCGAACCCGGCGACGATGTCGACGGGTTCCAATGCCGACCTGATGACGAACAAACCCGGTGGTTGCGCCACCACGCCCGTCAGGCGAGTGCCACAGGTGAGCGACCAATCCTTGTCGTTGCGGCCGTTCACCTCCTTGGCGAGACGCGCCGCCAACTCTTCGGCGTCGTCCCTGCTGGAGCCGCCCGGGTGCCAGGTGCGGCGTTCCCGTCCGGTGACCGGGCCGAGCCCTTCGTAGACGACTGCATACCAGCGGTCACCCTTCGTTGCGATACAGTCCTTCACGGTTGTCTCCGTTCCGGGTTGCCGACGTTCGGGAACCCGGTAGAAGAATCCGGGACCCGGCCCCGAAGCGCACCAGGCAATCCGAAGGCTCCGAGGTGGTCGGACTCACACGAAACAGTCTCCGGTAGCCCCGGACCGGTTCAGAGCTAGCGTAGGCACCGGATGGACCAGGGATCCTCAATCGCGAAGTGTCGTGGCGCGGGAGAGCCTCTTCGAGTCTCGCGTTTTCGGCCTGAGCAGGCGGTTGATGTCGCAGGGTGGCAGTACCCGCCGCCCTACGACATGTACTCCAGCACCGAGGCCCTCTCCGGTCGACTTCTGGTTGATGAGGGAGATGGCCTCGGCTATTTCGTGTTGACGTTGCTCGGATCTGATGAGGCGCTCGGCTTCTGCTGCTACGGGCCCGAGGCGCGTGTTATCAACGAACCAGAACCGCTTCCCGGGACACTCGATGTTGGTGGCGGTCTACGGCCGGATGCAGTTGGGCGAGGGATTGCGTCCAGGTACATGCCGAGCGTGTTGGAACACGCGGCCCGGCTCCACCACCCAAAGTGGTTTCGTGTTGCAGTCGCAGCATTCAACGAACGCTCTGTGGCGCTGTGTACGACTTCGGGGTTCGTGAGATCGAGTTCCTTCGCCGGCCCCGACGAGAGGGAGTTCCTGGAATTGTATCGCACCAGGGTCAGCTTCCAATGAACGGCGCAAGTCTCCCGGGATCTCAGCGTTCAATCTGGGCATTCTGTGAGCTTCGTCCTGGCTGCCCAGTTCGGTATGGCTATCAAGAGGCGTATTCGACGGAGGTGCGTGCACCGTGGTGGTGTACGAAGGCCTGTGGGCCCTTCCCTTAGAGTGAGAGCGCTGATGGACGCATGGACGGCTGCGAATCGCGCGAATTGGGACGATCGGGTACCGATCCACAGAGCTTCGGCCTTCTACGACGTGGAGGGTTGGCTGGCGGAGAGACCAGGACCTCGGCCGTGGGAGCTGGAGGTCCTGGGAGATGTGGCCGGGCTCGACCTGGTTCATCTGCAATGCCACTTCGGTCTCGATACGTTGGCCTTCGCTGACGCCGGCGCTCGCGTCACGGGGGTCGACTTCTCCGGCGCCGCGATCGAGCTCGCCCGAGAGCTGGCGACGTCGGCCGGCCTGGCGGACAGGGCACGCTTTGTGGAAGCCGATGCGCTCACGGCAGCAGAAGTCCTCGCCCCGGAGACCTTTGATGTCGTCTATGTGAGCCTCGGGTCGCTGTGCTGGCTGCCGAGCGTGACCGCGTGGGCAGGTGAGGTCGCCGGCCTCATTCGCCCCGGTGGCCGCCTCTACCTACACGACGCCCATCCGCTGGCATGGGCCATGGCCGAGGGCGACCTACGGGTCGAACAGTCCTATTTCGAGGAGCCGGAGCCCCTGGCGGTGGACAGCGACGTCACCTACACCGACGGCGACGACCGTCTGATCCATGCTCGGCACTACGAGTGGAATCACTCGATCGGCGAGACCGTGGAGGCGGTCATCGGCGCCGGGCTGAGGATCGAGCGGTTGGTCGAACACGACTGGACGGTGTGGCGTCGCTTCCCTTGGCTGCAAGCCACCTCCGACGGTCGATGGGTGATACAGCCGGGCCGACCCCGGGTGCCGCTGACCTTCACCCTTCTCGCCACTCGCGGGGACGGTTAGCCGAGGCGGGTCGTTCCGTCGGTTGGCCGCGAGCGGAGGAGACGTCTCGATGTTGAAGACAGACCGAGGCGTCCTCCCGCAGAGGCACGATGGACGGTTGTTGTTGGGAGCACTCACGTGTTCTCGGCTCGCTTCCACCGGATCTCCATCGCGCGTCCGCCGCGCGAGAGTGGGATCAGACGGGAAACAAGGAGAAACGTTGAGAGGCGAAGACCCGGTTCTGCCGGGCGTTTCTCGCATTTCCCCCGGTCAGTGAAACTCGCAGAATCGCTCACAACCGGAAGGTCGCGGGTTCAAATTCCGCCCCCGCTACGAACGCAAATCCCTGTGAACACAGGGGTTTGCGGCGTTCTCCGCTTTGATCGGGTGGTCTCGGTTGTCCCTCCTGAAGTCCGACGGTCGGCGAAGCGCCAATTCTCTCATGGTCGAGCTTTCTGACGGAAGGTGGCTGGTTCGCCATATGGCCGCTCTTCGAGCGGCAACGAGTACTGCGAGTATTTCGCCTGGCCGGATCGAAGGTGGGTTCAGAATGCTCCGGCAACGGCGCAGGGCGAGCGTTGTGTCTTGTTGCATGAACCGAACCGGGTCAATCCCACCAGTGGGCTTGGCGTCTGGGTTGGCGGGTGGCTACTCCGGCGAGGAGGGCGTTGAGGCCGTATTCGAATTGGTCGTTGGCGACGAGTTGTGTCATCTCCGATCAGGTCGGCGTAGCTGCAGCCGCTCCTGGCCGGCATCTGAAGATCATCTTCTTCAACGATCCGTGCAGCCGCGCACTCTCGTACGTGAGCTACTGGAACAACCACGGGGAGCATCTCCATGTACGGTATTGTCAGGTCTACTATCCGAAGTCGAGTTCACATGATTGCCAGGCCTTCGTTGTGGGTGTCTGTGGTTGTGTCGGCTCTTGTGTTGGTGACTGCCGGGTGTGGCGAGGCTTTGGTGCCGCAGGACTCGGTCGGCGGGTCGGCGTCGGTTACGGCACAGACGCCCTCTTCTCCGACTGTTGAGGCTACAACGTCATCGTTGGCGACCCTCCCGAGCACTCCCTCAGTCTCGGTGGTGGAATCCGACTCGGTGCGGCCGGTGCAGATGCTGCCGGCAGAGTCGATGTCGGCCGGAGTTGAGCCGGGCCCGCTGGTTGGAGCGCAGGCCGTCAGGGGCGAAGCGGCCCTCGAGGACGGTACGGTGAGTATCCCGGTTGCGTTCCTGATCGACGCGGATGGGTCGTATCGGGTGGAGGTAGGGACCGTTCGCAACGAACTGTTCGCCTACGACGCGTCGACGATGACTGCCCAGATGTGGTCCGACGACGTTGGAGGTGCCATCGTCGACGGGGTCGCACCGTTCGGGCCGTTTGAGTTCGGGAGCCCGCTGCACACGTATCTTCGTATGCAGTACCGGGCGGCCAGTTTCCTTGTCGACATGTCTCCCATGATGTTCTCTGACGTCTCGGCACTGGAGGCGATTCTTCCCGCCGTGGATGCGGACGGTTCCGAAACGCCCGGCGGGCCGGTGCGGTTCGTGGTGGACGCCACCACACGTATGCCGCTGCTGGTGGACGACGGTGTGGTGCGATTCAGCGTGCGTGCGCTCGTTTACATGGACAGCGCCGACCGGAGTCTCTACAGCCTGGGACTGGACTCTGCGGCTACGTCGCTCGCATTCCACGTCTCGCACGGCTTCACCCCGATTGATACCGAAACCGCATCGAGCGTGTTTCCCGGTGCCGTCTCGAGCCGGCTCCCAGGAGGTTACGTTCTGAGTGCGGCATATGCCGATGCGCAGGGGCGAACCGTCCTCGTATACCGCCGGAGAGGGTTCGACACCGTCACGATCGCGTCGGCTCCGGTCGATCTTGCAGACATCTACGACGGGGACCTATACCCTCCATCAGGGCAGGCGGAAGCCACGGACATCCCGAACGTGACTGTGGTCACCGGCCCACCCGGGCACATCCTCATGCGCGCAGGCAACTCGGTTATCACCATCAACGGAACAGAACGGAACCTGATGCTCGAGACCGCCAAGCTCATCGCCGACACCCACCAGCGAACCGACCCGCAGAGCTGATCACGCCCAGGTGGGGCAACCTCCCCGGTTCCCACACCTAAACCACGCGCAAAGGGCGAACACCAGTACCGGCGGGTTGCGTGAGGCCCGGTATCTCAGGGATGGCTACTGTGCTGGAAGTTCCACTCTCGAGAGCTGCTTGAACGCGACCTGGTACCCGTGTCGATGGGATGAATGCAGCAATACGCACCTGTCGATGTACGACTCGGGGAGTGACACACTGCATGTGGCCTTGCGCTCCAGAAGTCAATGGGACGGGGGCGTGACGACTCGAAGCTGCCGGTGGGGTAGTTACGGGCCTCCATGTACTTGCTGCCTCCACGACGCAGACGTGCACGAAGGACTGATGGACACGCTCGATCCCAACGGAGACGGATCTCGAACCCCACTGGCCGTTGCCATCCTTTCTCTTACGACGAGCAGCATCATGCGAGCAGCATGGCTGCGTTCCACGACCGGTTATGACATCGAGATCGTCAAGACGGTACGGACGTCGGAGAACGCCCGCTATTCGACGGTCTACGAGTCGACCTACGGCTGTACAAGGGGACGAGCCTGCAGGTGCACGAGTGCATCGGCGGTGGCAACTACTATCGATCGACGTGGGGACCGTGACGAGCCTGACCGGTAGACGCCTGGTGCTGCTGCTGGCGGGGCTGAGCTTTCTGGCCGGGTGTATGCAGGCGGATTCCGGTACTTCGACGGTTCCGGCGACGGCGACCAGTGCCGTCTTGGAGACGACGACATCGAGTACCACCGTTGTCCACACGGCGGAAACGCAGCCCGGGTCCCTCGTGTCGTGTCCCGGTCCGATCGAGGGTTCGGCCGAGGTCCGCGGCGATCTCGACGGTGACGGTGCGGAGGAGACCGTCCTGGTCGAGCGGCCACCGGGTGGTGAGACGGTGATTCGGGTGTGTGGTTCGCGTCTGCGAGTCGCTCCATATCACGTCGGTGACGTCAACAAGCCGGTCGAGGTGTATGGCATCGACATCGAAGGTGACGGCATAACGGAGCTGCTCGTCGGCGCCCCAACTGGTGCGGGGCCGTTCGCGGGGACGGTCCTGCGCTTGGAAGGTGACGAGCTGGTCGACACGAGACTGTCGTTGACGGTGATCTTCGCGGGACGGGAAGGAAGTAGCTTTGGGTGCGTCGATGTGGACGGCGATGGTGTACGTGAGCTGGTGTCGTATACCTATGAGTTCGACGGCGACACGGTCGATTCGTCGACCACGATGACGTGGGCCCGGACGGTCCTGCTCGGCCCTCTCACCGGCACTACGACAACCGGCACGTTCGACGTTGGGGAGCAGCGCGAGGATGTCGAGGTTCTCATGGCGGGTACCTGCGGCGACGACGTCGACATCAGAGCGTACCCGTGACAGATGAGAACGGCCGGACTGGTGTTCCCCCGGTTTGGCAGAGTCGGAATGTTTGAATCGGTGGGGCCTGAGATCCGGCTGCAACCACTTCTGATTCCCGAGTCGACGCTGCCGGCAGGAGCGTCTCGGGGGAGGGCGACCGGCTGCCCCCCGGACATCTCGAGCTTCTCCATCGCGTCTCCACCGCGCGAGAGAGTGGGATGGCGCGGGAAACAGCGAGAGACGTTGAGAAGCGAGAACCTGGTCAGAACAGGCGTTTCGCGGGTTTCCCCAGATCGGTGAGCACCATGTTGGGCTGATAAGCCGAAGGTCGCGGGTTCAAACCCTGCCCCCGCTACGAACGAAAGCCCTTCCACCACAAGGGTTTTCGACTTTTCTCCGATCTCCACGAGCGCCCTCATGCGGCTCCATCGCGCGGCGGGGACAAGTCGTCGAGATCCAGACCGCGTGGGTGTCGTCGTCGATGTGTGTGATGACGGAGGAAGCTGCCCTCTGCGGGGTTCGCGTGGCCGACGAAATGCGGTTCCTTGCTCCCGTAGTGTGCGGGGGCGATGAATCCTCCTCGGATGATCACCACCGAACGACTGGTCCTGCGTCCGCCGGCTACGTCGGACCGCGATGCCGTGTTCGCGTACGCGTCGGATTCCCAGGTGATGCAGTACCTCTCGCGGGTCCCGACGACCGATCCGGCGGACTCGGCCGCCTTCCTGCAACGGTGCTTGCGCGTGTGGGAGAGCGGCGAGGCCTATGTGTGGGCGATCACGCTGCCCGATGGGTCGCTGATCGGGATGATCGAGGGGCAGCCCTCCAAGCACGGCTTCGAGCTCAGCTACGGGCTGAACCGCGTCGCATGGGGGAACGGATACATGACCGAGGCGCTGCAGGCGATTGTCGGCTGGGCGCTCAGCGAACCTGAGGTGTATCGGGTGTGGGCGTACGTCAATGTCGGGAACGTGGTGTCGCAGCGGGTTCTCGAGAAGGCCGG
>JAADGS010000045.1 GCA_013152275.1 Actinomycetota bacterium
GAACCCCCTCAGAGCCACACGCACATGCAACAAGTTGCGGGCGGTTGACTGGTTAACCGGGGAGTGATGGTGATGGTGATGGTGCTGGATCGCGGCAAGCTAGCGAAGATAGATCGCCGGCTGCTGGCGGAGTTGGATCATGGTGAAGGGCCGCAGACGGTGAAGGTCCCCTTGTCAGATGCGGCATGGTCGACATGGCGAAGATACTGTGACGTGCTCGGGCTAACGATGGGGGAGGGTATCGCCGGTTTGATCGACAGCGAGCTGACAGCGGTAGTCGACGTCGGTGGCTTGGACAGCAGCTCTGTGGTGTTCGCGGGTCGAGCCGAAGAACAGTTGGTAGCACGGGAGGCGCAGATCGGTGCACGTGAGCATGACGTCATGGCGGCGGAGGAGCGTCTCCGCAGGCAGAACGAGCGGCTGCGCCATTGGAGTGAGCTTCTCCGAATACGAGAGGATGAACTCGATATCCGAGAGTGGCGTCTCGAGGCGACTACCAACCTGTCGAGCCAGCGTCAGCCAGCTGGCACCAAGGTCGGTCGCAACGAGCGGTGCCCCTGCGGATCTGGTCTGAAGTACAAGCACTGCCACGGCCTGCCCGGTCGTCAAACAGACCGACCAACCCCATTAGGAGCCTCTCACTGCCGGTTCCCAATCCGTGAGGGATGACGGAGCTGAAGACCTCCTTCAGCTTCAGACCTGGAGGAAGTCCGTGCATGCGCTGGCAGAACCGTTCGGTGTGATCGGGTGTATGTTCTCTCACGGAGAGGGCAGGTTTGCGATGTCGGATGGCGTGATCCCGACCTTGGAGAGCAGATCGGAGGTGTGGATCGGGCAGTCGGCTTGGATGGCCAACTGATCGGCAATATCGGCCGGAATGTACATCCCTTCTACTCCCAATCCGACCTCGGCACCCGCGGGAAAGCCAGCGTACGGGTTCCAGCTATCGAGTCCGCCCTCGAGGAATGCGTCCAACGACGGCGGATCAGGAGCTGGTACGCCGTGGTCGAGGAGGCACTGCGTGAGCCAAGTGTACGCGTGGTACATGACGGTCAGATAGGCCTCAGAGAAGGGAGGGTCCACCACGAGCCCGATGTCGATGGCCTTCTGCCAGCATGCCTGGGATGCCTGGCCGAGCGTCCTTTGCGAGATCTGCTCTGGGACGGTGAGCCCGCGACCGTCATCCCGCAGGCTAACGGCGTACCCGAGGTCGGTCAGACAGGCCCATACGTACTGCCAGTGATCGACTCCTCCCTTGAAGAAAGGACCGGTTCGAGATCCTGTGTAGCTAACCGGCCAGTCTGGTAGATCACCAGCCGTGACGGCACCATCCAGGCTTGCAGTGCTCGGTGTAGGCGAAGTGCTTGTCGTGACTGTCGATGTCGATGATGCCAAGGCCGGAGATAATGGCAGTGTTGTGGTTGGCTGCGCGCTGGAGCAGCCAACCACAACAACGACCAGACCCACCAGCGAGCCCAGCCGCGCTGCGGCGCCGAATCGACTCACGTTTTGCAGGCCCCGTATCCCCCACCCGGAGCATTCACGATCCAGGACCGGTAGCCGGTTCGCCATGTCCAGGTCAGGACAAGTGTGCCATCCGAGTCGTAGTAAGTGCCCGGTGTTCCTTGGACCCAGTGGTACTGCAGTCCAGCACCGTATCCGACTGTTCTCGGATATCCGCCGGTTTGGCAGTTCATCGATCCTGATGAGGCAGCGGCTGGTAGTGCCATCATGGCGATGAGCAGGCCGAGCACCGCGATGATTGTGATGGTTCGTCTGAGCACGTAGTGTTCCTCATCGTGTTGGGTGGCGGCGGGACGGCGTAGCAAGTTAGTTCCGTCGCCACTCGGCCAGTGAAGACAGATGATCTCTGTCGTTGATCGGTCCCCCTTATGTCGCCTGGTAGTCGTACTGTCGCGCAAGATTGTTCCAGACGCAAGGCTCGGTTTTCCCAACCTTTGGGCGGACCGAGGACCCGCCCCACTTGGGGAGTTCTTCGCCTGTTCTCTGCCAGCCTTTGGGGAGGCGGTGGCTAGATTGGGTCGGGTCAGGTTAGTAGAGGTTGGGTGGTGTTTGTGAGGTGGGGCCGTGTGTTGGTGTTGCTGCTGGTTGTGGTGGCAGCCGCCGGTGGGGGCTTCTGGGCTGGCAGGGTGGCGTTGGAGCCGCCGTCGAATCCGCTTGATGAGACCGTACAGCCGGTTGTGTACACGGTGGAGGATGGGACGGTCGGCCGGTCGTTGACGTTCACTGCGGTCGCGGAGTGGGATCTGACGCCGGTGGGGGAGAACTCGGCCGGCGGGGTGGTGACGTCGGTGCAGGTCGCAGCGGGTGACACGGTGTCTGCCGGTGATGTGTTGTATTCGGTGAATCTGCGTCCCGTGGTGATCGCCGAAGGTGCGGTGCCGATGTTCCGGTCGCTGGCGGTGAAGTCGGATGGTTCGGACGTTGCGCAGCTTCAGTCGTTCCTGTCCGGGTTGGGGTTGTTTTCGGGTGATGTGGATGGTTCGTTCGGGTCGTCTACTCGTAGTGCGGTGAGGGCGTGGCAGGCCTCGTTGGGTGTGTCTGACACGGGTGTGGTCGAGGCGGGGGATCTGGTGTTCGTGCCGGTCTTGCCTGTCCGGGTCGCGTTGTCGGATGAGGTGTGGGTGGGTGCACGGCTGGCTGGTGGGGAGCGGGTGGTGCAGGTGGTGCCGTCAGATCCGGTGTTTCGGATCCCGCTGGCGATCGAGCAGGCGTCGCTGGTGCCGTTGTCGGCCGATGTGTTCGTGACGTATCCGGATGGGGTGTGGGATGCGCGGATCGTGCAGGCGTCCGAGTCGCTCGAGACGGGGCAGTTGAATCTGATTTTGGAGGGGATCGGTGGCGGGTCGGTGTGTGGCGATGTGTGCGCCGACTGGGTCGGGTTGACCGACCGGAGCGACTTCCGTGCCGAGGTGGTGGTGATCCCGGAGACGAACGGTCCGGCTGTGCCGGTCGCTGCGATCAGTTCCGGGCCGGGCAATCAGGCGTATGTGATGGCTCCCGACGGGTCGCAGCTGCCGGTGACCGTGATCGAATCGTCCAACGGACTGTCGATCGTCGACGGGATCGCCGCCGGTACCGAGATTCTGTTGCCTGTCACCGGCTCATGATCACCGTCGAGGATCTTGTTTTCGGGTACCGGCGGGACGAAACGATCCTGGACGTGGTGTCGCACCGGTTCGAGGAGGGGTCCGTGACGGCGGTCACGGGAGCGTCGGGACGAGGCAAGTCGACACTGCTGTATCTGATCGGTCTGCTGTTGACGCCGTGGTCGGGGACGATCAGTTTCGATGGGGAGAATGTCGGTGCACGGGCGGATCGACGCCGCTCGGAGTTCCGTGCGGCCCGGATCGGGTTCGTGTTCCAGGACGCGGCGTTGGATCCGGCCCGAACGGTGTTGGACAACATCATCGAAGTGTCGAATTACACGCGGATCCGTCGACGTGACGCCGTCGAGCAGGCCGAGGAGCTGATGCAACGCTTCGATGTGGGGTTGCGGGCGGATTACAAGCCGGGGGAGGTATCGGGCGGGCAGGCGCAGCGGATCGCGTTGTGTCGCGCGCTGCTCGCGTCACCCGACGTGATCCTTGCCGACGAACCGACCGGCAACCTCGATGCCCGAACCGCCGATGTGGTCATCGACGCGCTCGCCGGTTTGGCGCACGATGAGGACAAGACGGTGATCATCGCTACACACGACGCAACGGTCATGGCCGCCTGTGATGCGAGGTGGGCACTGTGAAACTGGTTATCGAGTCTGCCCGCACCGCACTGGCCCAACCGGTGTCGTCGATCGTGACGGCGCTCATCGTGGCGGGGGTTGTCGCGGCGATCCTGTCGACGACCGGCCAAACCGTCCAAGCTGAACGCCAGGTCCTGTCACAGATCGACGCAGCCGGGACCCGGTCGATCGTCATCTCGGACACGAAAGGCACCGCAGGGATCAGCCCCGACGCTGTCGATCGCATCAGCCGCCTCAGCGGGGTCCAGTGGGTGATCGGCCTCGGACCGGCCACCGACGTGCGGCCGGCAGCCAACCCTGGAGGAGACCCGGCAGCGATGCGTGCCCTCTACGGCACCATCCCGCCACAACTCGACATCCCCAGCGGCATCCCACCCGCCGGTCAGGCCGTCATCGGACCCGACGCGCAAACCACCCTCGGCCTGCTCCTGCCGGTCGGGGGGACCATCACCAACGACTCCAGCGTCGCGGTGGTCGGCGGGTTCAAAGCGACCGATCCGCTCACGTTCCTCAACCGTGGTCTGCTCACCGGGCCCGGCCCTTCCGACACGCAACTACGGGCGATCTACATCCTGGTTACCGCGCCCGATGAGGTCGCCAGTGTCGCCGATGCCGCCTACCTCGTCCTCGCACCCAGCGACTTGTCGTCGGTCGGGATCCAAACCTCCGAGACCCTCGCACAGGTCAGGGCAGCCGTCCAGGGAGAACTCGGACGCTACGGCCGCAACCTCGTCACCCTCGTTCTCGCCGCCGGACTTGTCCTCACCGGACTGAACGTCTACGGGACCGTCACGACACGCCGCCGCGATTTCGGACGCCGCCGCGCGTTGGGTGCCACCCGACCCACCATCATCGGGCTCATCGCCACCCAGACCGCACTCACCGCGTTGGTGGGTGCGTTGATCGGTACGGTCGCTACCTGGCTGATCCTCACCCGGGCAACCGGCACTCCACCCGATCCGACCTTCACGCTCGCCATCGACATCCTCGCCGTCGTCACCACCACCATCGCCGCCATCCCACCAGCAACCATCGCCGCCTACCGCGACCCCGTCCGCATCCTCCGAGTGCCATAGGGAACAAGAAGGAAGCGGAGAGTCAGCTGAGAGCCCTTGGGCCACACCGCGACCACAAGCAGCGAGAAACAGCGCAAATCGATGCGAACTCGAACCGACGCGAACTCCCAGTTCAGAGGCTGCTTTCGAGCATTCCTCCCAGGCCACACGGTTGTACTCGGATACCCTTGAGCCGGCCTTTCAAGCCGGAAACGCTAGTTCGAATCTGGTCGGGGCTGCGAAACGGCCCCTGCTCAGCGACGAAGACTTCCAGCGTCCTGTCGTCGAGAAGGCGGTCGATCAAGTCGGCGGAACCGGCGATGTAGGTCGAGGACCAATCGATGTCGGTCGATACAAACCATGCGCGGTCGGCCGGCCACCAGAAACTCGGCGGCGTGTTGTTGAACACCCAGTCATCATTGCGGTCGGAGGGAGTCTCGATCGAGCCCCGATGGAGGAGGTAGCGGCGTCCGCTGTGGGTAAGCGACGGGCTGACGTCGACCAATGGGCGTGGGTCGTCCGCGGGCCGACGGTGTCGCCTCCGGCTCCTGCGTCGGTTCCACCACCGCCCTCTGGCCTGCAGAGGAACACCGGTCCCGTATCCGTACCAGACGAGCAGCCACAGCAGGCCCGGGGTGGAGGTCGCTTGGGCGAGGATCTCAGCCAGCCGATCAACGAGCGGCCGCTCGAGCTCACCTTCCATTGGGAGAGATGCTCCTTGGCGCAGCCAAGACATCCCATCGTCGCGAACCGAAAGGTCATGGATCGAAGAGGTGGCGTCGAACGGTTTGCCGCTCCAGCCGCTGATCTGGCTCCACGGCACCGACCGTTCCGAGATGTGGTCGACGGCTTGCTTCCTGACATGAGCCGGGTGGAGAACCCTGGCGTAGCGCTCGAAGTCGTCGGGGATCCACGAACGGAGTGATCGGCCGTAGACGAGACGTCCCCGCACCCAATCCACTGGGTCGTGATCCGTCAGAGGCTCTGAGTCGATGCGTATTCCGACTTCGAGCCTCCTTTCTCTCGGCTGCAACGATACCTGCACGGAGCAACGCCAGACTGGATCCACGCTCTGGGTCTCACTAGCGCGGCCGAATCGAGCGGTTGCTCGAAGTCAGCCTCCGCCCGACAAGAGGCGCCGCGCTCAAGGTGAACGTTCAAGCCGCGTGCCTATCGCGTGCACATGGCAGTGAGAACCACCGGAAAACAGTGCAAGACGATGAGTGGCCAGAGAGCGGCCCCACCTGGCGTTTCTCTCGTGATCCGCCTTCTACCAGGGCGCGTCGAAACAGGTCCGGAAGCCTTCACACAGCAGAGGTCATTAGTGCGGGTCCCGATGCACTCTCCCGGCCGGGATCTGGCGCTCGGTTAGGGCGCAGGTTCCTGGATCCGGGCACGTAATCCGCGTGACGTCATGCTGCGACAGAGTACAACCTGGCGAGTGGCGCTGGACGTGTAGTCAGCTCTCGTATCGGTCCTCCGACACCAACATACCCGCTGGTAACAGGGGGTGTTTGCACCACGTCCTGGTTCGGACTGACTCGGCGCGAATGCGCGATGGGGATATTCTCGCGGCGAAGACTCAGCCGGCATCGTGGCGGTGCGGCCCTGGAAACCGCCACGCGTATTGCCGGATATGGGCGGCTCGCCTGTGGGTTGTTTGGCATCCAGGCCGCGCGTTATGGGTGGTGCCCATGCCCCCACGACTCCGGCGAGCGTCCTTTTGGGGTGCCTGCCCTACGAGGCCTGCGGGTCTTGACATGGCTCGGCCCATTAGAACGCCAATCCGACCCGGGTTTTCAGCTGTTACAAAGGTTTCTGCTCATTGGCCTTGGCTGCCTTCTTGTCCTTCTTGGCCTGGCGTTTCTCCTTCAGGCTGCTGGACGCGGCCTTCTTGCTGCTCCTTCCGCCCTTGTCTTTCTTCGCCATGGGTGCCTCCTTGCGGACCGCCTGCGATGACGGCCATGCCCCATTCTGTCACACAGGCACGATCTGGCCTCATAGGTCACCGAGGCCAGGTCAGCTCCGCATGTTCTCGGATCGGCCATTGAGCGGAGCCCAGCTTCGGTGAGAGGCCCGTCAAGTCGCTCTCTGACGGCCCGATCGAAGAGCGGGTTCGGCTGGATGTGCTCAAGATTGGAGCTACCCGCATCAGCGCACTGATCACCCAACCTGATCCCGCGGTAAACGTAAAGCGTCGGAATACCCCATAACAGCGGGTTCCCGAGCCATATTGGTCTGATCACCAAACAGCGCCGAACGGCACGTATCGAGCGGTGGCTCACAGCAGGTAGTTGACGTTTCCCGTCCGGGCCGTCGTCAATCACCTAGCGGGCCCTGCCGCCAGCTGAGTTCTCTTGACGTTCATCGACGTTGCCCGACCTCCCCACTCCCTAAGTCGCCACGCCGGGTGGTTGTCACGCGTTGAGGTTCCTCCGACACGAACCCCAAGTACATGGCGTGCCCCGGCGGCTACGTGTGCGCGTCCGTCGGAGTGGTGGGTGAGGTTGACTCCGAGTTCTTCGTAGATGGCCCGTTTGTCGGCGGGATCGGCATCGGCTGGCACGGCGACGATGTCGCGTAGTTGGGTGACGAGTGCTTTGATCTCGGTCTCGGTGAGTTTGCGTGGTGTGGGTTTGCGGCCGAGTTCTCGTTTCAGACTTCTGCGTTCTCGCTCGGTCTCGGCGATCCAAGTGACGGCGATAATGATGTCGGCGTCGTGTTCGAGGAGTGCCCGGTACTTGGCGAGCTTGGTGTCGCATTCCTCGAGCCGGCGGCGCAGCTCGAGGCCAGGGCTTTCATCGGGTATGGCCCCGCTGGCGGCGGCCGGGGTCTGGGCGGTGGCATCGAGATGGTCATCGTCGGAGAGGCTGCCGATCCAGACGTCGAGAGCGGGCACGATGGCGTCCTCACGCACGTAGATGGTCTTGGCGTGTTGTTGCTTGGTCACGGCGTACTCGGCGGGGAACTTGCATCGATAGTAGGGCTTGCCGTTGTTCCAGGATCCCTGCATCCTGCGGTCGCACACAGCACAGCGGATCAGCCCTGAGAGTACGTAGGCATGCTTGGTGCGATCTCGACGGACCGCGCCGGCGCGTTGGGTGCCGGCAAAGACGTCCTGGGCAGCCTGGTAGGTCTCGGCGTCGATGATGGCTGGAAGGGTCGGGTTCTGCGATCAGATCCAGTCGTCGGGGTTGTTCCATCGCATTCTGGTTTGGTGGCCGAGGGCGACGTCGTTGACGTCGATGAGGGTTTCGTCGCGGCGTTGACGGTTCCAGACTTGGTGCCCGGTGTAGCGGGGGTTGCGGGCAGGGTCGTGAGCGGAGGGAGAGGGGATCCCGTCTGCGGTGAGTCCCTCGGCGATCGCATACAGACCTTTCCCGGCAAGGTACTCGGCGAAGATCCTCTGCACGACCGGCGCGACTGTCGGGTCAAGCTCGAGCTTCTTCAGCGTTTGGCCGGCGGCGGCTTTGGCGGGGTGGCATTGGCGGCGTCGGCAGTCGGTGCAACGGCAAGGCTTGCCGCTATGGCCAGAGCCAACGCTCTGGTACTTCAGCGGGACAGGCTCCCGCGGTCTCGTTTCCGCAGCTTCAAGACTGTCCCCTCGCTGATTGTCGACTTGCGTTTGCACTGCCGGCTGAGTTCCTTCCTCCTCTTTGTCTCTGCTCCACCCGGCTCGCCACACATGTGAAAACAACCCAGAGGACGACGACATTGATGATCGCCCCGATGATGTCGAGGTGTGCGATGAACGGATTGAACGTGGGAGACGAGAGCCGATTCGGGAATGTGATCCATGCAACGGGCCAACCGGCGACATAATCGATCCGGGAGTAGAACCGGGCTGGTCCCGAAGGGACACGCACCGTGAACATGGCGATCACCACGCTCACACCCAAGGCGAACCACGCCAGTCTCACCAGCCGTCGCCTCGTCAGGTATGGACCGAGTGAGACGAGAAACAGAGCAGCGAGCGAACCCCAGGCGATCACATCGAACACTGCGGCGTCGACACTGAACTCCCCCTCCGAAAACTGCGGACCTAGGAAGACGTTCAGTTCAGCAGCCGAGTCGTCTGGAGGCAGCTGGTTCGAGAATCGGTCCTCGCTCAAAAAGGGCCGTGGCAGTCCGTAGTTGCAGAACGGCTGGATTCCGGCATCGAGAATGCCCTTCTCATCGTACTGGAGGATGCTCACCGATGCCGGCATCGCACACGTATGGGCGAAGAGAGACAAGAACGTCGCCACAAGCCCGACCCCAAGCGAGATCACTGCAATCAGCCACAGGCGCAAATGGGGTCTTCGAACGGTTTCATCCCTGGTCATGTCACCCTCCGTACGCTCAAGCGCATGCTCGCGCCCGAGCTGTCGCACAATACATCGAAAGGCTTCTGCAACCCGAAAAGAGACACTCGGTAATCAACCGGCAACGGACCCCTACACCGATACCTCGAAACACCCGAAACACTCAAACCGACCAACCCAGAATCTGAGCAAGAAAGCCGAACCGGGACACCTCCGATGCGGAGATCGCGATGTGCTGGGACCGGGGGAACCGTTCGCGGGCTGCGGCGGCGTGAGGTCGTGCCGCTGTGGCATTGGGGGTGTGATGCGGCCCCCTTCTCGTCAGCGCCTGCTACACGATGCGGGGCTGGGGTTGACGAGAGTGCGCGACAGGGTCCGGTCGTTGAGGGCACACGATCGGCCGAGAAGTGTTTGGCAGGGCTTGTATGATCGCCAGGAGGTTCGGATGCGGCGTGTGATGGTGGGGCTGGTGCTGTTACTGGCGGCCGGGTGTGCCCGGTTGCCGGTGGGTTCGGGACCTGTGTCGGCGTCGCGGGTGTCGGAGGTCACGGGGGAGTCGACGATTCCTCGGTGGCCTCCGGTGTCGTTGTTGCCGGATGAGTTCTTTCCGCGGCTGGTGGCGTGTCTGAACGATCACGGATACCCGGTGACGCTCGGGCCGAACTACACGATCACCGGAGGCGGGTTGATCGGGGATCGGGGGGCGTACAAGGAGATCAGAGAGGAGTGCATCCGCGATGTGGATCCGTCGTATTCGGAGGACCCGCCGCCGTTCACCCAGGAGCAGTTGGAGAGCCTGTACCGGTATCTGCAGGGGGTAGTGGCGTGTCTGGCCGGGTTGGGGTATCCGCAGGTAGAGATGCCATCGTTTGAGCGGTTCTCGACCGATCTACGGGGAAGGTTCGATCCGGTTTCGGCGCTCGTTGACGATTACGGGGTGTTTCCGTCCGATGCGGATATCGCAACGTGCCGTGACCAGGGTAAGCCGTCATGGTTCGTGGCGCCATAGGCGCTCACGCTGCAACAGGTTTGGACCTTGATCGTCGCCTGGGGTTTCCCGACTGGACCGTTGCGCAAAGAATACGACGACGTCCCGATGGGCCCTATCGGGAACCCATGCGTGGTGCGGCATCTGATCGTTGCCCCCGCGATCGTGAGAGCATGCTGATCGATGGGTCTACGGGTTCGACCTGGTTCTGCACGCCGACGGGCTCGGTGCGAACTGGGCAGCGTACCCAAAGAACAGAACTACCTCACGTTGGCGGTAGCCATTGCCTGTCGCGCCGGACTGCACATCCCCGATCGAGTTCCCCACACCGAGGAGGAGTGGGCGGAGATGCTCGCCTACGAGATCGCTCTACTGGATTGTGTGGCCGGTCTGGGCTATCCGGTGCCGTCGCCGCCGTCGTTGGATATGTACATCTAGTCGAATGGGAACTGGCCCGCCTGCGACCTGGTGCCAAACATCGTCGGTCCCGCATGGGAAGGGCTGGCGAGAACCTGCCCGCAGGGTCCCGTCGGTGAGCTCGGAGCCTGGGACCCGGGCGACCCGATCAGGCCGTACGAGCCGTAGTCGGCAGGGTTTCCTCGCTCTTGTCAAGGTGGGCGTCGCTGTTCTCCTGGTTGGTCCGAGCCGCCGATCGGGAGCACGGCCGGGCAGTCCGACAAGAGGCACCACGACGTGCCCGGCACGGCCTGCCCTCGTAGAGACACGGGTCACGCGATGACCAGCCGTGTCTGCCACGCGTCGCGTGTACTTGGGTTGAAGTCCCCCTCCGACACCGTTGCCGGCTACACGCGCCCGGGACTCGACGAGGGCCCGGCTGTCGGTAGGCAGGAAGTCTCTCTCATGTGCTCGCCAAAGGTGTAGACGAACCAGTCTACGAGTTGGTGTACACAGCCTATGAGTACAACGATCAGAGTGAGCGAGAACACTCGCGATCGGTTCGCAAGGCTTGCGGATGCGACCGGGCGTCCGATGACTCAGCTGCTTGATGAGGCTGCTGATGCGCTCGAGCGTCGTCTGTTCTTCGATCAGATGAGCAGGCGGTTCGAGGAACTCCGGCACGACGGGTCGGCGTGGGTCGAGATTGAAGCTGAGCGTGCCCTGGAGAACGGCGGTGCCGGTGACCAGTCCTGATGACACCGCGCAGGGGTGAGGTCTGGCTGATTGACTCCGGTAAGCCGGTCGGGCGTGAACAGTCCGGGCGTCGCCCCGCCGTGGTGGTCTCCGCAGATGCACTCAACGAGGGTCCCGCCGGTGTGATCATGGTGGTTCCTTGCACCACCGCCCGTCGAGGACACCCGTCTCACATCGAGATCGAACCTGGGGACTCGAGTCTCGACGTGGTGAGCTACGCCAAATGCGAGGACCTCAAGTCGATCTCCGAGCAGCGGTTCACCACCCGCGTTGGGCAGGTCGGCCCCGATGCGATGTTTGGGATCGGTCGGGTGCTTCGTTTCCTCCTCGAACTCTGACGCTGCCGGCCGGCACGCGGACCCGAACGTTCATCGCACAAGCAAAGACTCCGCCCCGCCAACACACTGCTGGTTCCAGGAGGCACCACCGACCGAGATCTCCTCATGCAGCGATCAACCATGCCTCTCACGGGTCGCGTGTACCTGGGATTGGGATCCCCCCTCCAGCACCAATGGTCCCAAGGGTTGTGGCCCTCAGGGCCGTTCCACGTTTGAGGTTTGAAGTGACGGATTGCAGCCAACATGCTGCCCGATGTATACACGCAAAAGGGCGAGACGGTATCGACGGATTTGGATCGGGGCATCCTCGCCGGGATCGACCGGAGGATCCTGTCTGGCGTCGGCAACGATGAACGCCAAGATGGTCAGGGTGTTGGTCGTAGCGGCGATGTGGTCGACATGCCGGCCGCACTGCACGGTGTCTGTCGATGGGGAGCGAAGTCGTGGGATCGATCGGTCACGAGTTTGACACCATCGCCGGCCAGGACAAGGACGACAGGTCCGCGTTCAGCACCGAGCTGAAACGGAAGCTCGTCGCATACGGCAAGCGACCTCGACGCTCGAGATCGACGCCTCAACGACTGGGAACAGTCGCTCGGAGCACTCGAGTAGCGGCCGATCAGGAGGAGGCGATCACCGCTCGCCTCCACATCGGAGATCGGACGCAACGCGCAGTGCCCCTGCGGCTCCGGCTCGAAGCAGAAGCACTCTTGTGGCCTCGCCGGTCGCCGCGCGCGATGTCGGTCACGCGTCAAGCTGAGCCAGCCAGGGTCTCAGATGGTCGTCGCTCTCGATGAGTCGGGTCATGTTCGTGCGAATGGTCGTCACGAGTTCGCTTCGCGCCACGCCTCGGACATCAGAGAGCTTGTCAACGATCTCACCGATGAGGGCGGGGTATCCCGTGTCACCGGTCAGCCACCGTAGACCGCCGGGGTTGTCGGTTTCGGTCAGCAACTGCTCCGCGGGTATCGCGCGTGCAACGTCTCGCACGTGATCTGAATGCAGTACTTCGACTCCGACACTGAACATGAGGCCTGTCTCGATCAGCCGGCCCAGGACATCGAGCGGCCCGGAATACCAGTGGATGATTCCTCGGTCGACGCCGTACCGTACAAGCAGGTCGGTAGTGTCTTGTTCGGCGCCGGCACAGTGAACGCTGATTACCTTGTCCTGGTCTCGGGCGAGGCGGAGCAACCTTTCAAAAACCTGCCGTTGGGCCGGGTAGAGGCTCTGATCTGTGACGAAGCGGTAGTCGAGCCCTATCTCTCCGATCATCGGACTGCGTTCGGCAAACTCGTCGAGATCATCAATCGAGTCAGCGTATCTGGGTGCCTCCCAAGGCTGTATTCCGAAGGAAGGCACCACGAATTCTGACCGTGCTGCGATCTTCTCCGTTCTGACAAACGAAGGGACGTCGATCGAAACGCCGAGCGTGAGAATCCGTTGACGCTCAATCGTGTCGAGAACTTCGACGAGTTCCTCGTCGCCGTACTTGTCGACATGCGAATGAGCATCGACGTACATGCGTTCTCCAGAGCGAAACGATCCGCCGCAACCCTACCTGTTCCCCCCATCCTCACGTGCGAGCGGTGCTACCGAAGGAAGGAGCACCTCGGCGTGCATCGAGAGCCGCTCAGTGGGGGTGTTCCTCATCACGCTCAGCGTCACGCTGCACACGCTCCTCCTTGCGTCGGAGGTCGGCCTGCACACGCTCCTCCTTGCGTCGGAGGTCGGCTTGCACGCGTTCCTCCTTGCGTCGGAGGTCGGCTTCCTCGCGTTCCTCCATGCGTTCGCGCTCGTAGCGCTCGTTGTCCTCTTTGCGTTCGCGCTCGTGGCGCTCCGCACTTTCCTCATCGGTTTCCATGCCACGCTCCAGCGCTCGAGTATCCGCGTTTCCTCGCCTGTGAGGGTATCGCATTTGAGAGCCGCCGTCGCCGCAGCGAAGTCGTGCCCACGGACGTGCGCATGTCGTGCGGATCGTGTTCGACCATGAGGGCGACTCTGGCTCGCAGGGGGCGACGATCCGTTCGATCGTGGAAGGCCTCCTGGAACCATCCAGCCACGTCCAAGCCACGGTGCGGCGTGAACTCTTGCCGGGGGAGTGGCTCCTGGCGCGACAGGGTGAGGTCCCCGACAGACAGAGGTCCCCGACAGACAACGGTCGCATAGGGAGCATTCCTGAAACGACTCAGGGGAGCAAGTGCTTCCGACGCCGTAGCCGACCATAGGCGGCCGGAACTCGACAAGGACCGGCAGTCCTGATGGCAGCCGACCTCGCTTCCCATCTCTTCGTGGACGGCGGCGAGCAAATCCTCGTCCACGGCTGCTTCTTTGCCGCCGCACGGCCGGACTTGGCCTTGGGACTCCGGGTCGGCACCTTCGCTGAGAGTGAACTCGGGATCGGGTCTTGCCGGTTCCCGGGTTGACCAGCCGGCTGTCTATCTGTACATCGCGTCGATCTCGGCGGCGTAGTGATCTCTTATCACCTTGCGTCTCACCTTGAGGGTGGGCGTGAGCTCGCCGCGCTCGATCGAGAAGGGTTCCTCGAGGATTGTGAACCTCTTGATCTGCCGTACTCGGGCAAGGTTCTGGTTCGCCTCGTCGATCGCCGCCTGGACGGCGCGCTCGACCGCGGCGTCGTCGAGGCCCATCTCCTCGACGGCTTCCGCGTCGAGTGATACCAGGACGGTGAGATAGGGCCTCAGGTCCCCGATCACGATGGCGTCGCCGATGATCGGAGCCGTTTTCAGCTCGACCTCGATGAGCGATGGGGTTACATTCTCACCGCCCGAGGTGATGATGATGTCCTTCTTGCGATCGGTGATGAAGAGGAATCCGTCATCGTCGATATATCCGACATCGCCGGTGCGGAGAAAGCCGTCCTCGCTCAACGCCTCTGCCGTCGCCTCCGGATTCTTCAAGTACCCGAGGAAGTTGTTTGGGCCGCGGGTCAGGATCTCGCCGTCTTCGGCGATCTTCAGTTCGACCTTCGGGAGGGCAGTACCCACCGACCCGAAGCGGTTGTTGGTGGGACGGTTGAACGCACACAGACCCGTGCACTCGGACAGACCGTAGACGTTGAGAATCTGCAGCCCGAGGCCTGCGAAGAACTCGGGGATCGAGATCGAGAGCGGCGCAGCGGCCGAGAACGCGAACCGAGCCTGATCGAGACCCATCGCCCCCTTCGCCTTCGAGTAGACGAGCTTGTCGAACAGCCTGTACTGCAGGCCGAGCCACGCACCCGGTGTCTGCCCCCGGTTGATGGCGTCGACATGCCGTCTCCCGACGGTCAACGCCCGGTCTACGAGCACCTTTTTCGCGCCGGCAGCGCTACTCACTGCTTCATTCACGCCGGCGTAGAACTTCTCCCAAACCCGTGGCACCGCAAAGAACACCGTTGGGCGGACTTCTTTGATGGTTTCTGCGAGGCGTCTGATGTCCGTCTCGTAGTAGACCATGTGACCACTCACCGCCGGTGTGATGAGGGTTATGACTTGCTCGGCGATGTGCGAAAGGGGGAGATAGGAGATCACCCGGTCCTCGGGACCCACCGGGACGATGTCGATGAGGACTCTGGCCATGTATGCCAGAGCCTCATGGGGCAGCACGACCGCCTTTGGAGGTCCGGTGGTGCCCGACGTGTAGATGAGGGTCCCTCCGTCGCGCGGGCCGAGAGCGTCGAGCCTGGTGTCGACGGTGTCATCGGAGATATCGCGGCCGCCTGCGACGAACTCGTCCCAGGTCAGGACGCCTTCTACACCGACCGCGTCGTCGCTCATGAGCACGATGTGATGCAGACCCGGCAGCTCGGAGCGCTTGACCAGGATCTTGTCCAGCTGCTCCAGATTCTGAACGAGGACCACAGGCGACTCGGAATGGTCGATGACGTACGCGCACTCCTTCGGCGTGTTGGTTGCGTAGATTCCTGCGGGCATCGCACCGATTGCCATGGCGGCGACGTCGAAGACGACCCACTCGGGCTGGTTGGTCCCGAGGATGGACACCGGCATGCCGGGTTCGACACCGAGCGCGATCAGTCCCTTCGCGGCGTCACGAATCTGAGACGCGTACTCGGTCCAGCTCGTTGTCACCCAACGATCGCCGTCGCGCACGGCGTACGCGGGCAGGGCGCCCCGCTCGGTTCCGGTTGCCAGGATCTTGTGGACAATGCTCTCGAACGCCACAGCGGCCTCCTTGCGTTCGTGGGCGGACACCAATAACACTACGCGTCCACCACCGGCCGGTCGCGCGTTTTGGAGGTCATCGAAAGAATTGGCCGAGTAGCCGCACGTTGAGGTTGTCGACGATCCGGGGGTCCGCATTCTTGTCACGCATTCCACCCATTCCGGGTCCTGTACGCGCGCGTTGGCCACCTTCGGATCGTCGTGCACGGCAGCGCTCCATTCTGCAACCCGCGCCCGCTCTTGCGATGGCAAATACCTGCATTCTCCCTGCCTGCAAACGCCACCGAGTTGTTCTGCTCGAGATCGCGGCCAAGGCAGGTCGGCTGTTCACGAATGACTTCTCCACGATGACGCCGCCGACAACGAGATACCTACTTGACATTCCAGGCGACTGGAAGGAATAAGGTGTGGGCATCGTGCAGATCCGATCGACTTTCTGGAGGACTTCGTTCATGAGTTGGCGCTTCTATGGCGAGGCATGGTCCGTGGCATGGTGAATGCGGAAATGGAGAGCTCCAGCAGTGAGACCACGATGCAGTCTCAGCGGCTTCTGCGTGCCCCACTGCGCGTCGGCATCGTGTTCACGCTCCTTGTTCTCGGTCTCAACCTGGGTGCAAACCTCATGATCGGTGGCTTTGAACCGCAGATCCACGAGCTGTTCCTGCGCGGCGTATCGTCGCAAGCCCTCGTACCACCGACCAATGAGCCACAATTCGCCGAGATGCCCCCGCCGAAGACCGACGCGGATGTGGCACATATGGCATTCGAGGTCGTGCTCACCGATTTCTTCCCGCAGAGTCTCTACAACACGGTCTACGTCTTCCTCATCAGTCTCTTCGCGGCAAATGCCCCGCTCATCGGTGATCATGAACGACGGGTCATTACCTGGATGGTGGGTGTGGGCGGCCTCACCTTCGCCACTGTGTTCCTGGTCACCGCACTTCTCACCCCCACCTTTGGGCCCGCGGGCCACCAGATCGCCCGCACCTGGCTTTTCCCCATCCCCGCGCTGATGATCGCGGGTGCGTTTACCTGGACGATCTTCGCCCACATCGCCGGCCTGTTCGCCCCGAGCCCGAAGACTGCCGGTTGACATGCAACTGTTCACACGGCGCCGACATGTTCCATTGCTCGATGCCCGCAAGGACGCGACGGCGACGGCTGCGATCACAACGTTGCCTGCGCCGGAAGTCGCGATCGTCCCCCTCCGTCAGCATATCGGTGAGACGTGTGAGCCGATCGTACGTGTTGGAGACCGCGTGCGGATCGGCGATGTCATCGGCGAGAGCCCCGCTCGAGTGGCGGCAACGGTTCACGCCTCTGTTTCGGGGAGGATCCTCGAAGTGGCAGAACATCCGTACCCGCTCGGAGGTGTCGTCCCTGCGGTGGTGATCGAGAACGACGGGAGGGACGAGTGGACGGATCTCGCCGTGCTCGCGGATCTGGAGAAGGCAACCCCCGAGCAGCTTCGGGCGGCTCTTCGTCGTGCGGGCATCGTTGGGATGGCCGGCGCAGGATTCCCGGCCGCGGTCAAGCTCGATCCCCCTGCCGATGTCGACATCGACATGGTGATCATCAATGTGATGGAGGGAGAGCCGTATCTCTCGGCGGACCATCGCATGGCCGTCGAACGCACGGACGAAGTCGTCGACGGCTTGCAGTGGATCATGCGCATGGTCGATGCTCCCCGCGCTGTTTTCGCCGTGGAATCGGACAAGGAAGATGCGGCAGCTGCGCTCGAACGTGCGGTGCACACGGCGGGTCTCGGCTCGGTGGTCGAGGTACGGCTCATGTCGCGCGACTATGCGGCAGGGGCCGAGAAGATCCTGATCAAGGTGCTCCTGGGCCGAGAGGTCCCCTCTGGAGGGTTCCCCTACGACATCGGGGTCGTGAGCCAGAACGTGAGTACCGCCGCCGCGATCTCCCAGGCCGTGCGTCGAGGACGTCCGCTTGTGGAACGTGTTGTGACGGTGGCCGGTGAGGCCGTAGAACACCCTGGCAATTACCTGGTGCGAATCGGTGCCTCGTTCTCCCACGTCCTCGAGCAGACCGGCGCGACCGGAGATGCCGACCGGGTGATCATGGGTGGCCCCATGATGGGGATCGCTCAACGAGACCTGGCAGTCCCCGTCATCAAGCCGACTACCGGGATCTTGGCGCTCTCTCCAGAGGAATCTCGACAAGGCTCGGAGGTTCCCTGCATCCACTGTGCCTGGTGCGTCGAAGTGTGCCCCATCGGTCTGATGCCGTATCTCTTCGTCGATCTCATCCGGTTGAACAAGCCGTTACTGGCAGATACCTATCACCTCTTCGACTGTTTCGAGTGCGGCCTGTGTGACTACGTCTGTCCATCCAACATCCCCCTCGTCGAAGTCATACGTGCCGGAAAGCGCACCATCCGCGAGGAACGGCGATGAAGGCCGTCTCCTCACCGCACATCAGACGCTCACTGACGAAACCTCGGGTGATGTGGGAGGTCGTCGCGGCTCTTGTCCCGGCGGCCAGTTTCGGCGTGTGGTATTTCGGTCCAGCCGAGACGCTTCCACAGTTGGCCGCCGCGATCGTCGCCGCCGTTGCAGCCCAGGCAATCGTCGAGCGGCTGCGTCACCGGCCCATCACCATCATGGACGGAGCGCCGTTTCTGACGGGTCTCATCCTGGGCATGAGTCTTCCGCCAGGCCTCAACCCGTTGATCGCCGCCGCCGGGGGAGCGGTGGCAACCGGGGTGATCAAGGCGTTCGTCACCACGTCCACCGGCAGAAGCCTGCTGAACCCCGCCATGGCGGCGCGGGTGCTGATCGTGTCGGAGTTCTTGGTACCGATGACGACGTTCCCCGTCGACGCCGTATCGGAGGCAACTCCACTCGGCGCCGCTTCGCGCCCCGGCTATCTCGACATGTTCTTCGGTACTCGGGGCGGTTCGATCGGTGAGACCACGACGATACTGCTCCTTCTCGGTGGCGCGTACCTCTTGTGGCGGGGCATCATCCGGTGGCATCTTCCCGCGGCCTACCTTGTCGGCGTCGCGGCAACATCGGTGGTTCTCGGACGCCAACCTCTCTTCGATCTGCTGGCGGGCGCCAGCATCATGACCGCCTTCTTCATCGTCACCGACCCCACAACGTCACCGGCAACAGTGCCGGGACGAGTGGGATTCGGCTTGGGTGCCGCCGCCATCGGCACCTTCATCCGCATCACCACATTGTTTCCCACCGGGGAGGCGTTGGGAGTCGTTCTCGCCAACTTCGCCACACCTTTCATCGATCGCGTGGTAACCAATCGTGTCTACGGGACTCGAAAGCAAGGGAGAAGGGCGCCGGCATGATCTCCCGCCGTCACTTCCTCAGGGACATGCTCGGCGTCGTCGCAGGTGCGGGACTGGTCGGTTTGCCCGTGTGGGAGTGGACAGCCAGGCGCGACCGGGTCGATCGATACGTCCGTGCGATGATGGGGACCGATGTCGAAATCGTCCTGATCGGTCTTGAACCGGACGTCGCCGCGTCCATTGCGGAGAGGGCGTTTGCCGGCATGGAAGGGGTGGCGAGTCGCCTTACGGTCTTCGATCCGACCAGTGAGTTGAACGACTTCAACGCGACCGCCGGTTCGGGACCCGTCCGCCTCGCTCCGGATCTGGAAGCCGTGTTGTTTCAGGCAAATGCGTTGCGCTCGGCCACGGAGGGCGCGTTTCTCCCTCTCAGCCGGCTCTGGCGACCCGATGAGGGCCGAGTCCCGGAGACCGCGGCGATTGAAGAAGCCCTCGACGCCGTCGCCCGGGCGGAGGTGAACCTGTCGGGCGGCCTGGGGCAGCTCACGTCGACCGCAAGCCTCGACCTCGGGGGAATCGCCAAAGGTTTTGCCGTGGATCGGGCGGTTCGCATCCTGCGGGCGGCAGGTGTCACGAATGCGATCGTCGATGCAGGAGGAGACCTGCGGCTTCTTGGCTCCCACGCCGGGCGACCCTGGCGGGTCGGTATCCCCGACCCCTTCCGACCCGAGCGGATCTCCAGGGTCCTTCACCTTCGCGACGCTGCCGTGGCGACATCCGGTGACTACGAACGATTCTTCACCGTCGACGGCGTTCGCTATCACCACATCGTCGACCCGCGTACGGGATACCCTGCAAGAGGGACCCACTCGTTCACGGTGGTTCTGCCCGATGGGATGTCGGCGGACGGCGCAGCCACGGCCGGATTCGTGCTTGGGCCGAGGGACGGTCTCGAGTTCGTCACCGGAAAAGGAGGCGAGGCTCTTGCCATCGGTGCGGACCGAACCTGGGTGCGCACGGGCGGTCTCGAGGACCGCCTGGCCTGAGAGATGATCCTGTAGCCGCCGCGCGAGGACAGTACGACTTCCCTTTGCGCATCTGAGGTTGCTGGTTCGATCCCGGCAGTCTTCAGGAGGAAGAACATGCTCGGGTGGCTATCCGGCGGAGCATGCCTCTTGTGCAATCTCGGGTGCATCAGGACGTGTCGCGGCTGGACTGCTCGAGCCTTCGAGTTCGACATGGTCCGCAGCCACATCTGTGGACTCGATGTGCAACTACTGCGAGTTGCCGTATTCCTCGAACCTGAGTGTCAGGCCGGAGAACTAGTTGGGAATCCCCGTGCGCCGTGTCTCACTCGTACACGGGCAGTGTCAGCTCGAAGATGGTTCGTCCATCGGCGTGGCGGTAGGTGAGGTCGCCGCCCATTTTTCGGGCAAGGTCTCTCGACAGCGGCAGACCGATGCCGATTGGTCCGGGTTTGCCTTGCTGGGGTTGCGCGACATGGAACCGTTCGAAAATCCTTTCTTGGTCCTCTTCCGACAGCGGCGGTCCGTTGTCAGTCACCGCAAGCGTAATGATCTCTTCACGTCGGTCGATCTCGACTTGTAGATCCGTTCCGCCGTAGCGTTCTGCGTTCGTGACGAGGTTTCGCAGTATCTGACGCACCCTGCCCGGGTCGGCACTAGCCAGGACGGTGCCTGTAACTTCGACAGTTGCCGCGACACGAAGGGACTCGAGGACCTTGCGTGCTTGGGCCTCCAGGTTGACCGGCACCTGGATGACCTCGAGTTCTCCCAGCTCCGCCTGCGCTCCCACCAGGAGGTCCTCGACCAGGTTCGCCATGTCAGACGCCTCAGAAGCAATATCTCTCATCATGGCCCTTTGCTCCTCAGGCGAAAGGCCGGAGTCCTCTCTGAGAAGTTCGGAGAACCCGAGTATTGCGGTCAGCGGGGTGCGTACCTCATGGGATACCGAGGCCAGCAGCTGCAGACGGGACTCGGCCATCTCCTCGAGCCTGCGGAGATTCTCCAGGCGTTCGGTCACGTCTCGGACGATGGCCATCAGTGTGCGCTGTCCGTTGAAAGTCACGTTCGCGATCGAGATCTCGATACGGAATTCCTCACCATTCGCTCGCACCCCATAAAGCACGGGTCTGGTATCCATCCTCCGGTACCGCTGCGAAGAGACGGCAAAGTCCCGGACGTGCTTGGGATGGCTGTGGCGGAATCGTTCCGGAATGAATCTGTCGAGCTTGCCTCCAAGCACCTCGCCGGCGGACTCCAGGCCGAACATCTCGACAAACCGATCATTGGTCATCACGATGTTTCCGTCGGTGTCGATCACGACGATGCCGTTCGGGGCCAAGCTGAACAGGGCGTGCCACCTGGCGGCTTCTGATCGGAGGAGGCTGCCGGTTTCGTGGTATATCAGACCGCCGATGCTGTTGCCGATCACGAGGATGGCGATGGAAAGCGCCGTGAGTGTCGGCGGCGCCTGCAACCTCAGGATGAACACTACGGCTGCGATGACGATTGCGGCACCGAACCAGAGGTTCAACCAACGTCCTCCGAGATATGCTGCCGCGGCGGCAAAGACCGTGTACGTGAGAAGGGCGCTCACGAGGATGACCGGTTGGTTGACCAACGCTGCTGCGATCAAAAGAAGGCCGGCCAGACCGACCAGGACGTCGAGCCGGGGCCGGTCATTCCTCAGTTGCCACAGAGCGAGACCTGCGAACAGGAACAGGGCCACCGCCGAGGCGGCGAGGCTGACATCCTTATGGACGCCGGCGGCAACTCCATACGCTACCCCCAACGCCGCAGCGACGTAGACTCCCACGTGCACGTATCGGCGGTGCAAGTCCTCCACTGTCGGCCAGAGATTCACCGTGATCCAACTATACCGACGGAGTCACGAAATTGCCTGCATACGGCACATCTAGGCCCGTGCAACTCCAACCTCTGCAGACGCATACGAGGGTCTTGGTGCCAGGGTACGTCCGAGGCGGAAGCCGTAACTCCAACGAGCCCCAAGGTTGATCATGACTACCTTCGGACCTGGATCATGCAAGGTCTCGACTCGCCGACTCGGTGACGAAGCCGTGTTCGCGCCACGCGATCATCCCTCCGGCGAGGTTTCGTACATTGCGATAGCCCAACGTGGTCAGGAAGAGGAGACCAAGAAGTGAGGCGTTGCCCTTCTCGCAGACGCTGAGCACGGGCGCTTCGAGATCTTCGGGGAGGTCCGAAACGCGCTCGTTCAGGTTCTTGAGGGGCATGTTGACGGCACCCGGGATGTGCTCCAAGGAGAAGTGCAAATCGTTACGCACGTCCATGACGAACGGCTTGTGGTTCCGCCACAGCTCGTGGGCCGATTCGACGTCGATGGTCAAGGCCATGTTGGCTCTGATATTCCCGGCCATCTGGTCCAGCAGCCGCTCCTTTCCAGTTGGTGGGGTCGCTTGCGCCGAGCGCAGACCGGCCAGATGTTTGACGACCGATGATGCATACTTGAAAGCGCTATCGGGGAAGATCACCACTACCAGATTGCCGGGCTCGTCGGCTATCAGCTTGAACGCTCCCTCCAGCGCCATGGCAGAACTCGGTCCTGCTGTGATGCTCTCCTCACGGTTCAGCCGCAAGCAGAGTTCGAAGGCGTTCTGGGTTTGGACCTCCACCAAACCGTCGTACTGCTCAGGCTGGAAGAAGTGCGTCTGCTGTAGTTGTTGGATGCTGCGCACACCGGGGATGTCATGTCCCTCATTGGGGTGGACACCAAGGACCTGCACATTCGGATTCTGTTCCTTGAGGAACCGGCCCGTCCCGGTAATCGTGCCGCATGTACCGAGACCCGCGACCAGGTGCGTCACCCTGCCCCGTGTCTGACGCCAGATCTCAGGTCCGGTGGTCTTGTAGTGCGCCTCGGGGTTGGCCTTGTTCTCGTACTGGTTCAGCATCTGGAACTCCGGGCGTTCGGCGATCTCCATCGCGTGGGCGATGGCACCCTCCGGTGCCCATGGTGCGGGGCACAGGGCGTCCTCCAATTCCAGCACCTCGGCCCCGAAGAAACGCAGCATCGTCCGTTTCTCCAGCGGAATCGAGCTGGAAAGAGGAGTGGTGAGAGAGTAGCCCTTCGCGTTGGCGATCATGGCGAGACCGAGACCGGTATTGCCCGAGGTCGGCTCCACCAGCTTCTGGCCTGATCCGATCTCCCCGCGTTGCTCCGCGTTGCCGACCATGTTGGACGCCACCCGGTCCTTCACGGACCCGAACGGGTTGAACCATTCCAGCTTCGCGTACACCTGTGTGTGTTCGAATGGGCTCACCCGAGTCAGACGCACAAGGGGTGTGGGGTTGTCGGGGTTACAGAGCAGTCCGAGAATCGAATCGTAGACGCGAAGGGAATGGTCGTTCATGTCATGCTCCTCGAAGGCCTGTCGTGGATGGTTGCCACTTTGATCTGTCCTTCCGCCCCGCCACGGCTGTCGGTCGGGATTCGGAGTGTTCCCCGGCCGGGCGGCAGTCGCCCAACATGTCTGAGACGACTTGTGGAACCGCATCGAGATGCCGGCCGGACGCGGACACCTGTACCCTCGAAGCAAGGGCGGCGCGAAGCTCGACGACGTGCCCCACCACCAGTATCGCCGGCGCCTGGACCGCAACCGTCTCGGCCGCGATCTCCCCGAGGTTCGTGACCAGGACACGCTCATCGGAGGTTGTTCCCCTTTGGATGAAGGCGGCCGGCTCGTCGGGTGAGCGGCCTGTCGCGATCAGAGAGCGGGCAATGGCGCTCCGGCGGCGCACCCCCATGAGAATCACCAACGTGTCGATCTCCGCGTAGCGGGACCACTCCGGCATGGATCCGTTCTCTTTGTGGCCGGTGATGACCGCGAACGATTCGGCGACGCCCCGCTGGGTGAGGGGGATGCCGGCCACACCGGGCACCGAGGTCGCCGAGGTGATCCCGGGGACGAACTCCACCTCGATGTTGTGACGGCGGAGGTATTCCCACTCCTCGCCTCCACGTCCGAAGATGAGGGGATCTCCACTCTTGAGGCGCACAACCGTCTTTCCCAACGCGACGTAGGTGAGCATCGTGCTATTGATACGATCTTGGCTGTTGCCCGGCCCTCCCGGCCGCTTCCCAACGTCGATGAGGATTGCCGCCGAGTCGGCCATTCTGATGATCTCCTGGCTGACCAGACGGTCGTGGAGCACGACATCGGCTTCCTCGAGGACGCGAAGCGCCTTGAGGGTAAGGAGTTCGGGGTCCCCGGGACCGGCCCCCACCAGGAACACCTTGCCAGAGGAAACCGCTGCCCGCCGTCCGGAGGGGACGGCTTCGTTTCCTGTCACGAGCCGCATGTCGTGGCCTCCCCGTTGGGCGGGTGGATACCGCACTCGGTCTTCGTGCCGTTCCAGCGACCTGAACGAGTGTCGCTCGGGTCGAGAGGCAGCGACGTGCACGGAGCACAGCCGATGCTCGGATAACCGGCAGCGTACAAGGGGTGTAACGGCAGGTCGTTGGCGCGCGAGAAGTCGAGGACTTCTTCCCAGGTCCAGTCGACGATCGGGTTCACCTTGATGAGCTGTTTTCCGGTGGGAAGCCGGTATCGGTCGATTCGGGGAGTTGCGGCCCTGGTCGGCGCCTGGTCACGTCGCAGTGCGGTAAACCAGATGTCGTAATCTTGCAGCGCCCGGAGGAGGGGATCGACCTTGCGCAATCGGCAGCACAGATCCGGATTCGTGAGGGGCAGGTCGTCCACGAGACCCTCGCCCAGCCCGTCGCCGGGAGTGATGTTCACCAGGTTGAGGTCCCATGTCTCGGTGAGCTGGTCGCGGAATGCGTACGTCTCGGGGAAATGAAGGCCGGTGTCCACGAAGAGCACCGGGATGTCAGGCCGGAAGCGTCGGATGATGCTGAGCAATGCGATGCCGCCCGCCTGGAAGCTGCAGGTGATACCCACGTTGCCTGGATACTCGAGAGCGGCACCGACCAGCGTCTCGGCCTTGAGCTCCTTGCGCGTGCGAGTGGTGGCGGTCACAGTTCCTCCTCGGCATCAAATAGCTCTTGCGCAGCTCGATAGGCGGCTTCCATATCGCCACGCCGCACGTGCTGGAAGGTCTCGTCGCCGATCAGCCGGCGCCAGGCTCGGCGCCTTTGCGCCGGATCGGTGAAACGGTCGGCCACCTCCGGCCTGAGGTTGCCCAGCAGGTCGAGATAGGCCCCGTACTCGGGTCCGATGCCGTGCGCGATCCGGTCTCGAAGCCAGACGGAGAACGCCGGCGCCAGACCGCTGGAGGAGACCGCAACGACAAGATCGCCCTGCCGGTGTACCGCCGGAAGGATGAAGTTGCAGTGGTGCGGGTCATCGGGGGCGTTCAGCAGAATCGAGTGCTCTTCGGCCTCCTGCCACACCCGCCGGTTGACATCCCGATCCTCGGTGGCCGCGACGGCGAGGAAGCAGCCGGTGAGGTCACCCTTCCGATACGGTCTCGGGATCCAGGCGATCCGCCTGTCCTCGAACCAGGTGAACAGACGTTCGGTCAGCTCTGGACTGACTACGGTGACGTCGCCATGGGCGGCGAGCAGACCCTCGACCTTGCCCTCGGCCACCTTTCCCCCTCCGACGACCATGCAGGATCGACCTTCCAGGCGGAGGAGGAGCGGGTAGTGTGCCGGAGTGCTCCCGGACGGTTGTGTGCCTGTGTGGGTGACGGTCATGGGAGGGTCGCTCCGTGGATCGGGGATGGTCGGTACTCGTCGAGATCGATCGGGTCCGGTGTGGGGATGGGAAAGCGCTCATCACGGTCGGCCGATTCGGCATCTCCCACACCGCTGCGGAGACAGAAGTCTCCGAAGGTCTCTCCGTCGAATCTGTCATCTCGATATGCAGTCAGAATCGGCGAGAGCAGGTGAACCAGGTCCTCCCTGGCCACGTTCTCGGCGAGAAGCACATTGAGGCGCGTCCCGAGGGCGCTGCCGCCCACATGGACGTCGTACCTGCCCTTGCGCCTGCCGACGAAGGCGATCTCGGCGCTCTGAGGGCGCGCGCACCCATTTGGGCAACCGGTCATGCGCACTCGGATACTTTCTTCGCCGATCCCCAGTGCGTCCAGTTCGGTCTGGAGAGCCCGTGTGACCTCGGGAAGGACACGTTCGGACTCGGTGACCGCCAAGGGGCACGTGGGAAGGGCCGGGCATGCCATGGAGTGCAGGATCACCGGGGGTATCCGACCGGCCGGAAGGACGCCGTGATCCTCCAGCGTCGATACGACGTCCACTCGCTCACGATCGGTGAGGTCGGTGAGAAGAAGGTTTTGCCCTGGAGTGAGCCGGAATCCGGGCCGGAACCGCTCGGCGACGGCACGGAGTCCGGTGCGCAACAGCACATCGCCACGGTCGGCGATACGTCCACCTTCGATCGGCACTCCGACGAACCATCGGCCGGCGTCCTGACGATGCACACCCAGATGGTCGTCGGCGTCGGTCCACGACAAGGGCTGTGGGGCAGCAAGACGTCGGCCGAGCCGTTGTTCCAGAGCATCCTTGAAGATGTCAACGCCCCAGTGGTCGATCAGATACTTCAACCGGGCTTGTTTACGGTCCAATCGGTCACCGAAATCCTTCTGGATACCGACGATCCCTTCGAGTACCTCCAAGAGGTCCTCGGGAGCAACAAAGCAGAGTGGGTCGGCCAGCCGCGGGAAGGTGTCGGGTCTGCCGTGAGTTCGGCCGAGACCGCCGCCGACCAGCAACGTGAACCCCTCCAAACTCCCGGATCGCACATCGGCGATGATGCCCACATCCTGGGAGTAGACATCTATGCAGTTGTCTTCGGGGAAAGCCAGACCGATCTTGAACTTGCGAGGCAGGTACGTCCTGCCGTAGAGCGGCTCCTCGTCGGCAGCGGCGGCGGTGACTGCCCGTTCACCGTTCATCCAGATGTCGTAGTAGGCGCGGGTGCGTGGGCGAAAATGATCGGCGATCTGCTCTGCGAAGGTGGCCAGGCCCACACGTGCTCTGTCAGGGAGCGGCGCCGGGCAGCTCATCACGTTGCGCACGGCGTCGCCACTGGCGCCAAGTGTCGTGACAAGACGTTGATTCAGTGTCCGAATCAGTGTGGCGAGATCGGTCTTGCGGGCATGGTGGAACTGCACGGCCTGACGGGTTGTGAGACGAAGGGTTCCGTTCCCTGCCTGGTCGGCCAGTCGATCCAACGCCAGGTACTGTTCGGTCGTCAGCACGCCTCCCGGGATTGCTGCCCTGACCATGAAGATCACGTCTGGGTTCGCGCCGGGTGCCAGGTCGGCGCGGACATCCCGATTGTCCTCCTCGGTGATTCCGTGGAACTTCAGTACCACGACGTTTTCTTTGCTGAACGACGGTTTCTCGTCATCCAGTTCCCGGACGATGGTGCCTCGAAGAAAGCCGCTGCCGGCCTTGATCTGCTCGACCAACGAATGCTCGATAGAGGTCATGCCCGCTCAGCAGCCTTCCAGGTCCGACGCGCTCACCGGATCGCCTCTCCGCCGGCCCCGTTCCACCGGCGCGCCGGTTGTTGCGTAGTCCACCCAGGAGCGCTCGTAGTGCATGACCCGCGGGTAACCCAGCAATTCCTTGAGGACGAACCAAGTGTGGGCCGACCGTGCACCCGACAGTGAGTAGGTGACGACACGGGCGTCTCGGGGGACCGATTCGCGCTCGAAGAGTGAGCGCAACTCGTTCAAGGACCGAAAGCTCCGGTCGACGTTGGTCGTCCGCGGCCAGGGAACATTCCTGGCCCCGGGAATGTGACCTCCTGCATAGTTCTGACGCTGCGATGCATTTGGGGGTGCCAACTGTTCTCCCCGATACTCTTGTGGCGAGCGGGTGTCGACGAGGACGGTGTCACCATCTGCGGCGAGGACGTGGTCTCTGCTCGCTCTCAGTTCTTGCCGATCTGCGCCCGTCACCCGAAAACCGGTGGCTTGTGGTGAGGCGATCTCCCGGGTCAGCGGGCGTGCCTCGAGTCGCCACTTCTCGCGCCCACCGTCGAGCAGATGGACGTCGTCGAAGCCCCGATACTTGAGCAACCAGTAGCCGAACGCTCCCAACCAGTTTCCGGGTCCTCCATACACGACGACAGTGGACCTGTCGTCAACCCCGGCCCGGGAGAGCACGCGACTCAGTTCGGCTTGATCAGGGCAAGAAGGCGGCTCCGGACGCTGCAGATCGCACAGTCCACTCCAGAGGGTTGCGCCGGGAAGGTGGCCCTGGTCGTAGGCGGCCGGATCCGCGGCCACCTCGAGGATCCTGATCCGGGGGTCCCCAAGCCGACGTTCCAGCCACTCGGTGGTGACGAGGGCATCTGGATTGGCATAGCTCATGTGTGGTCGCTCCTGGTGTCGCAGACCGTCGTCGACGAACGACAGTTATCTGGAAGGGGTGTGACGACGCCGGAACGTGCTAACGGGTGGTGGCGTCGTCAGGAGCGTGAGGCGATGGACACGCCAACGCTCGGGTGAACCACCCGAGAGCATCGACACATACACATCGTCCACAACATGAGGGCCGCAATGTACCGTATCGAGGGAGTTGACGCAAGCACCGGGGCTCCGTCCTCGTGCCAGACCCGCCCGTGAGTAACCGGGGATTCTCGGACAAGCGGTCCGGTGTTAGCGAACGCGGAGGATCCGGTGTGATACAGCTCGCGGCCGATGAGATCCGATTCGCCCCGCCGGGCGTCCGCAGCGGCGCGAGGACTGACAGTGACACGAGTGCTCAGGTTGCCGCGGTTGGCTTCGACAAGCCGGGGAGCCTGTAGTTGCGCCGCCAGCAGTCCAGGTACTGCTCTACCTCGCTTTCCCAGCGAGCGTCGTGCCAGCCCAGTTCGTCTTGCACGATGGTTCGGATCCGTGGAAGGAGGTCGGCGCCGCCGTCGGGGACCAGCAGACCGACGCGAACGCGCCGGAGCAGGAGGTCCTCTAGATGCACGACTGCTTCGGTTCGAGCTGCCCAACGCAGTTCGGCCCACAGCAGCGGAGTACCGGGGATGAGCGAGAGCTCTCCTGGACCGGCGGCTTGGATGAGGGCGACGGCGTCGCGAGACCACCACCCGCCCAATCGGCGAACGAGGTCCTCGCCGAGTTCTCCGCCTGGAACCTCATCTGCCGGATCGAGTGCAGGGGCATCGTGATCTGCCGGAGGCAGATCCGGCATGCGGGAGTGCAGAGCATCGATCGCATCGCGGGCGATCAGCCGAAACGTGGTCAACTTGCCTCCGGTGACAGTGACCAGACCGTGCTCGTCGAGAATGATGTAGTCACGGGACTCCTGCGAGGGATTCGACTTGCCGCTTCCGATGACGGGGCGTATGCCGGAGTAGGTGGCCGTCACATCGGCGGCGCCGACATCGAGGGCCGGAAAGAACGCGTGGACCCCTTCCAGCAGGTAGTCGACTTCTCGCGGGCTGATGGCCGGCTCGTCGTCGAGCGGCGCGACATGATCGACGTCGGTGGTGCCGACGATCGTGACGCCTTCCCAAGGGAAGAAGAACACCGGCCTGTGATCCTTGGGGTGGAGGACGGCCACCGCCTGTGGAACCGGCAGGCGCCAAGCCTGGATGATCAGATGACTGCCGCGCAGAGGGCGGATCATCGACTCACCATCGACCCGGCTCCGCAGCCGGTCGGCCCAGGCGCCGGTCGCGTTGATCACTGCCTGGGCGGACACGTCGATCGTTCGACCCGTCTCGGTGTCCCGGACTCGTACGCCCACGACCTGACCGTCACGGCGGACCAGATCGACCACTTGGGCATAGTTGAGCGCCGTGGCACCCGACCGGACGGCCTCTTTGAGCACCCGCAGTACAAGGCGGGCATCGTCGGTGCGGGCGTCGAGATAGTGGAAGCCGCCGCGTAGGCCGGTCGCTCTGATGTGGGGGGCCAGGAGACGAAAGTCACCGGGGTCATGGAATGTATGGCGCCATTGCAGAGCGAGGAGGTCATACAACATCAACCCCAATCGGTCCAACAGCAAACCCGGGTGCTCTCCTTGATAGGTCGCCAGCAGGAAGCCGAGCGGGTCGACCAGGCCGGGTCCCTCACGGAGAAGCCGATTGCGCTCTCGCACCGCCGCCCGGGTGATACCGATCTTGCCTTCCTTGAGGTAGCGGAGGCCGCCATGGACGAGCTTCGATGAGCGGCTCGAGGCACCCCAGGCGAAATCTCGTTGTTCGACCAGCAATGGCCGCAGGCCACGTCGAGCCGCCTCGCGCAGGATGGCGGCACCTGTGATACCTCCCCCGACGACGATCAGATCCCACGGGCGGTCCAGCGCGGACCAGACGTCTTCACGCCGGCCGATCCAGGAACTCCCGAGTGCCGCGTTCATGGCACCAGCTTTCCAGGATTCATGAGTCCGTCCGGGTCGAAGCGGCGCAGAGCGTCCCCAAGTACCGCGACGCCCAGTGTGCCCTTCTCTGCCTGCATGTAGGGGAGGTGGTCCAGGCCAACACCGTGGTGGTGGCTGATTGTTCCGCCGTGGGCAAGAATCGTCTCGCTGACGGCTCGCTTGAGCTGCCGAGCACGATCGATGGATATCTCGGGATCGCCTGCGGCCCGGAACACACAGGTCGTGTAAATGCTCGCCCCGGTCGGATACACATGGGAAATGTGTGTAAAGGTGAGGATCCGTTCATCGGGATCATCGAGGGGAGTGCGGAGGGCGGCCTCCTCGATCGCCGAAATCATCTTGGGGACATGGGTCCAGTCGGTGGCGGTTTCCCAAGTGTCGACGGCATAACCCATCTCCCACAGGTTGTTCCGCAGATAGGGTGCGGCGAAGCGACCGGCGAGCCAGCGGTTGCCGAATGAGCGCCCGACATCGATTCCACCGTGTCGCCGGATGGTACGGACGGCGATCCGGTGTGTCCGCCGCACCTCGGTCGAAGTGCCGGTAAGGCCCATGATGAGCAGGCTCTTCGTCTCGCGGATCTTCCGTAACGAAACGACCCTCTCCAAGGCTGCTATGGCTCGCGGATGCCCGGCAAGGGCGAGCGTCAGTGCGGTTTCTCGGCTGGAGCTCAGTCGCAGCATGGAGAGTGGCAGGCGGGCCTGAACCATCTCGCGGATGGCGATCTGCCCTGCAGCGAAAGTGGGAAACAACACACCGTGGAACTCTTCCCGTTCAGGGAGTCGTGTCACGCGCACGGTGGCCCGGGTAAGGATCCCGAGCCGCCCTTCGGAGCCGAGCACGAGCTGGCGGAGGTCCGGGCCCGCCGCCGAGGCAGGATAGGGGGGCAATTCGATTGATCCGGCGGGCGCCTCCAACCGCCCGCCGGCAAAAAGATCTTCGATACGCCCATATCCGAGTGACTGCTGGCCGCTGGAACGGGTGGCCACCCAGCCGCCCAACGTCGAATACTCGAACGATTGGGGAAAGTGACCCAGTGTGTAGCCGCGCGCTCGGAGCCGGCCCTCGAGATCGGGGCCGGACACGCCGGCACCGAAGGTGGCGAGGCGACTTGCCTCGTCGAGGTGATACAACTGGTTGAGACGTCGCATATCGATCGTGACGACCGGACGCTCGTCCGGTTGGGGATTGATGTGCCCCAGGACGCTGGTACCGCCCCCGTAGGGGATGAGACGAGCCCCGAGATGCGCTCCCCACGTGAGCAGCTCTCTGACCTCTTCGTTGGTGCTTGGCAGCGCCACTCCGTCAGGGAACGAACCGATCCGGCCGGAACGGAGTGCCAGCCAGTCGAGGAGGCTCTGGCCCCGAGCGTGCCGGACCCGGGTGCGGGGATCTGTGATGACCAGCGGGTGGTCGGGGAGTCTGGACGTCGGTACCGTGGCGATCACCGACTCGAACCGCGCATCGTCCGGCGGGGTGCCGACACCGATGACCCTGTGCAGCATCTGGACTCCGTTGGGCGGCAGGGGATGGTCGGTCCCATCATCTCCCCAGCCGTTCCAGCGTCGCATGGCTATGGGACGGTGAACGTGGCGCCGCCGGCGCTTCGCCACAGTTCGATACTGTCTTGCATTACTTGCCGGCTTACGCGCTCTGCAGCGTCACGGTCGTTGCTCCTGGCGGCGGTCTCGAGATCCGAGTAGAAACGTGTCGATCGGTCACGAGCTTCGGAAAGAGCGAAGTAGATGCCGGCCAATCGTTCGTAGAAGCCTGCGAACCCGTTCAGGATGAGCGTAAAGATCGGGTTGCCGGACGCGATCGACAGGCGGCGGTGCACCTCCCAATCGAAAGCGGCGAAAGCCTCGGCCCGATCGGGCAGGTCGCGATGCTGAGAGAGGAGCGCGGCCACCTCGTCAGGGACGCATGCAACGGCAGCGGCCATGTAAGGCGGCGCCAGGTACAAGCGAATCTCCAATAGGTGCTCCACAAAGTCGGTGGAGAGGTGTTGCGAGTGCTTGACCAGAGCTCCGAGCACGTTGAGGCCGCCTTCCTGCCAGAAGTGATTCACGACCGTGCGCCTGCCCTGTCGGACGGTGACCCACCCATCTCGCTCGAGGCGCTGAAGGGCTTCTCGGAGCGTGGGGCGCGTCACCCCGAGGCTGATGGCGAGTTGGCGCTCCCCGGGAAGCTCGGAACCCGGTGGGAACGTCCCATCCAATACCGCCTCGACAAGCGAATGCTCGGCATGATCTGCCGGTCGGATGGGAGCAATCCACGTGGCCGTCATATGTCTGTCCAAACTGGTGAGTGGTCTTACCAGTTTGTATGTTACACGTGAGAACTCGGGAAGTGGATGCGGAATCCTTCGGTCGTCCGCGCGTTGCGGAGTCCCGTACCCAGTTGCACCGATACTCTCGCATTCATTGCGGGCCGGCACCATGTTGGGGCTGCAGAGCGTTCGAAGCGCAGGAGGGTCTCGAGCAATCTCTCGGGTGCCGGAGTGCCGGGAGCGGCGGTCCGGCCGGGAATTGTCCTCCCTGACCACGCTCTGTCGTCGGCAGGTCGGAGGGGTTCCCACGGCCGGCCGGTCGTCGAGCTGCTTCCGGTTCGTGGCCTGGCGGCCGGCGACATCGCCAGAGGCGTCTGCGCCGCTCCACTCCATCGCGCAGCGACCACGATCGAGTGATCTGTGGTGCCGCGGTGGCCCAGTCTTGAAGCCTCGATCCAGGGTGGTCATCGAACGATTTGAGGACCCACCGGCACCAAGTGCCGCCGACAGCCGCGAAATGAGCGGTCACCGGCACGAAAGGCCCGATAATCCTGCGAAAGTCCGAGACACGGTCGGCGGAATCGGCCATACTGCCCGCATGCATTTTGCCAGATGGCGCTCGAGGGCGTTTTGGCTCACTTCAAATCAGCGGTCTGCCTCCTGTCAGAAGCGGAAACGCGCGAACAACTCGGACATCACACTCAGGCTCTACCCACCGCCCGACGGTCGGGCGCGTCGTCGACACGATGAACCTACGCACACGCAGCTATCGCACAAACCACCGACATTGCTCAAGAGGAGTCCGGATGACGCATCGATGGATGGCCGAAAAGAGGAGGAAAGGACCCTGTGCTTCCCGCAGCTCGGGTCAACTTTGCGAAGGCTTGTTTCACCGTGAGAGAGTCTGTCGTCATGACGAATACTGAGATGCGCGACGCCGTTCGACTCCTTTGGCCCGAGCTCGACTGGATTCAAGATCTGGATCTCCGAGAGAGAACCCTCGACACCTGGGTACTTGGATTCGAACGTAGTCCGTTGGAACCCGAAGACCTGCATGAGATCCCCTTCACGCTGCTCGTCCCTGATTGTCCGACGTCGTTCATGGAACACAAACGCTGTGTCGTGCACATTGCACACGGAGCCGCCGAAGCAATGCAAGAGTTTCTCGGCAACGCACTCGTGATCGACATGGACACCGTGATCGCCGGGGCGATCCTGATCGATGTCGGCAAGTTACTGGAGTACGAGAAGGTCGACGGCGTCGCCGTCCAGAGCGAATTGGGCCGCTACCTGCGCCATCCGTTCACAGGTGTGTCGCTCGCCATGGAGTGCGGCATTCCCGACTCGATCTGTCACATCATCGCCGCTCACTCCAAAGAAGGCGATCTGATCACGCGTTCGGTCGAGGCGACGATCCTGCACCATGCCGACTTCATGAGCTTCCTTCCTTTCAAGAACCTGACGAGGTAACCACCAATGAAGAGCACCCATCCCGATTCTGAGATGATCACTGCCCCGATGGCCCGGTGGGCCGCCGACCTGACATTCGCCGACCTGTCCGAAGAAGCAATCCATGAAGCGAAGCGCTTTCTGCTCGACTCACTGGGGTGTGCACTCGGCGGCTATACGCAACACGATGTGAAGATCCTGCTGGACGTCTTGGATGAGACCGCGGGATCTGGTCCGGCAACCGTGATCGGCACCGGCAAGAGGGTGGACGCCGTGTCGGCGTCCTTTGCCAACGCCTTGATGGTGAGGGCGATGGACTACAACGACATCTACTGGCAGCAAGATCCTTCGCACCCCTCGGACATCATTCCCGGGGCCCTGGCCCTCGTCGAGCGCGGCGACGGTGACGGTAAGGAGCTGTGCGTTGGAATCATTCTCGGCCACGAGTTCGAGATGCGGCTCTGCGAGGCGGCGTTTCCCGGCATTCGCGAACGCGGTTGGCATCACGCGACGTTGACCGCCTTTGCCGCTGCCTTCGTGGCCGGGCGGATGCTGCATCTCGATGCGGAGCGCATTCAACATGCAGTCGGGATCTCGGGGAGTTCGCATGCGACGTTTGGCGCGGTCACGGCCGGCAAACTCACGATGATGAAGAACACCGTGGACCCTCTTGCGACACAGCGCGGGGTCCTGGCAGGCCTCCTCGCCGAACGTGGCTACACGGGACCTGAGCACGTGATCGACGGCAAAGAAGGATTGGTCGAGACGCTCGGTCCCGAATGGAAACTCGGCGTCCTGACCGACAAGCTAGGACAATCGTGGCGGATCACCCGCTGCGGCATGAAGGCGTTTCCGACCGAAGCCCTCACCCATACGCCGATATCGGCAGTACTGGACCTGGTGACGGAACATGACCTTGCGGCGGACGACGTCGAGCAGGTTCATATCCGATCGCTCGCGCGGGCTGCGGACATCCTCGCGGATCCCAGCAAGTACGAGCCGCGCAACCGTGAGACCGCCGACCACAGCCTGCCCTACGTGATTGCGGCAGCCTTGGTCGACCGTCAGGTCACACCGCTCCAATTCACGATTGCCAAGATCGAAGATCCTCAGATTCGGGCTCAGCTGAACAAGGTCGTGGTGGTCGCCGACCCGGAGATCGAAAAGGACTTCCCGGCCCGCCAACGTGTCGGCGTGACCATCACCACGAAAGATGGTCGAACCTTCACGAAGGATCTGGACTATCCCAAGGGGCATCCGAACAATCCGCTCACGTCGACGGAGATCGAGGAGAAGTTCGACGCGCTCGCGGCGCCGGTCATGTCGTCGGGACGTCGCCGGCAGATCAAAGATGCCGTCTGGAACCTGGAGAACCTCGACAGCGTCCGCGATCTGACCGACCTGTTGCGTGTTGATGGTGCGTCGTGACCCGGCACCAGACGGTCGTTGAGGCGATAGCGCAAACCCATCTTGCCGCCGGTGCCCAGAGTGGACCGGTCAAGGCCGGTGACTTTGTGACCATTCGCCCCGACCACGTCCTGACCCACGACAACACCGCTCCCGTGCTGAAGAAATTCTTGACGATGGGAGCGACACGAGTCTCGGACCCGGGACAACCCGTGTTCGCGATCGACCACGACATTCAGAACACATCGGAGGCCAATCTGGCCAAGTACCGCAAGATCGAGGAGTTCGCCAGGAGCCAGGGTGTCGATTTCCATGCTCCTGGTGAAGGAATCGGACACCAGATCATGGTCGAGCAAGGCTATGTCACTCCTGGTTCATTCGTCGTCGCGTCCGACTCGCATGCAAACATGTACGGCGCTCTCGGGGCGATCGGAACACCCGTCGTACGCACCGATGCCGCAGCAATCTGGGCCACGGGGGAGTTCTGGTGGCAGATTCCGCGCAGCGTTCGTGTCGAGTTGGTGGGAGAGCTTCCCGAGGGGGCAACGGGCAAAGACGTGATTCTCATCCTCTGCGGCCTCTACTCCCACGGTGAGGTGCTCAACGCCGCCGTCGAATTCACAGGTCCCGGAGTGAAGAGCCTCAGCATGGATGCACGGTTCACCATCTCGAATATGACGACCGAATGGGGTGCCCTCGTCGGATGGTTCCCGGTCGACGAAACGACGCTGGACTACCTCGAGTGGCGGCGTGCCGTCCTTGAGTCACAAGGACGCAGGCGGCTGACCCAGAACGTCTCAGATACGGTGTCCGGCCACCTTGCCGGAGATCCGCAGGCCCACTACGCAGCACACATCCTGTTCGACCTCGGCGAAGTCACACCCCACATCAACGGTCCCGATACCGTGCAGGCCACCCGGTCGGTCGCAGGGTTCAGAGAACAGGCCGTGCCCATCGACAAGGCCTACCTGCTGTCCTGTGTGAATTCACGTTTCGAAGACCTTGCCGCTGCCGCGGAAGAACTCGAAGGCAAACACGTCGCCGACGGTGTCGAGCTCTACTTTGCTGCGGCCAGCCGGGAAGTACAGGAGCGTGCCGAAGCTTCGGGACACTGGCAGGCGATCCTCGATGCGGGTGGGCGGCCGTTGCCACCCGGGTGCGGTCCGTGTATCGGTCTCGGGGCCGGTCTCCTCGAACCGGGTGAGGTCGGAATCTCTGCGACGAACCGTAACTTCAAGGGCCGTATGGGCTCACGCGACGCAGAGGCGTATCTCGCCAGCCCCCAGGTGGTGGCCGCCTCGGCCGTGGCCGGCCATATCTGTGGTGCGGGCGATTGGCCCGATCGCGCTCCCCGGAGAAACATCGACGTTACGAGTCGCTCCGTTGCGAGCCGGGCCAGCAAGGTGACGATCCAAGAAGGCTTCCCCCCTCGGGTGGAGGGCCGGATCGTGTTGCTGACCCAGGACAACATCAATACGGATGGCATCTACGGCAAGGACTACACCTACCGCGACGACATGACACCCGAAGCCATGGCCCGGGTCGTCATGGAGAACTACGACCCGGAGTTCGCTTCCATGATCCAACCGGGTGACATTCTCGTCGGCGGTGAGAACTTCGGAACGGGCTCCAGTCGCGAGCAGGCGGCGACTGCTCTTCAGGCGGCGGGCATCGCCATGGTGATCGCTGCAAGCTATTCACAGACCTACCTGCGCAACGCGTTCAACAACGGCTTCGTGTGCATCGAATGCCCGGAACTCGTCGCGTACCTGCGGGAGAAGTTCACGGCACCCGTCGACGCCGAAGTCAGGTCCGTCTTCACGGACGACGCCCTGAGTGTCGACTTCACGTCCGGGGAGGTCTCGTTCGACGAGCACATCTTCCCATTTCCCGTGCTCAGCGAGGTTCCGCAATCTCTCGTGGCTGCCGGCGGCCTGGAAAACGCCGTTCGCCTACAACTTTCAGTGACATGACCATTCCCAAGGAGGATGTAATGACTCGAAGGACCGTCGTGACGATGCCAGGTGACGGCATCGGCGCCCTTGTACTCCCAGAAGCGATTCGCATCCTTGATGCGGTCGGTTTCGAAGCAGACTACGTGCAGGCCGACATCGGCTGGGAGTGCTGGCGGGAACGGGGCAACCCACTCCCGCAGGCCACGATCGATCTCCTCGCCGAGCACAAGCTCGGCTTGTTCGGTGCGATCACCTCCAAGCCCAAGGCGGCGGCGGAAGCCGAGCTCGCGCCCGAGCTACGCGGGAAGGGTCATGTGTACTTCAGTCCCATCGTTGGGCTTCGTCAACGTTTCGGCCTCGACGTCTGTGTGCGACCCTGTCGCTCCTACGCAGGAAACCCGCTCAACTTCGTCCGGCAAACTGCCAACGGTGTCGAGGAGCCGCCGGTCGATGCGGTGATCTTTCGCCAGAACACCGAAGGCCTCTACGCGGGCGTCGAATGGACGGATCCCCCCCGCGAGGTCCTGGAGGCGCTGGCAACCCATCCCAAATTTGCTCCGTTCACCGGCATTCCCGCCGCAGACCTGGCGATTTCCACTCGCGTGTTCTCACGGAACGCATGCCGGCGCATCGTCCGTGCCGCATTCGAATACGCCGCAAAGCACGGCTATCGATCGGTTACGGTCTGCGAGAAGCCCAACGTCTTGAGAGAGACATCCGGCATGCTCGAGGATGTTGCCAAAGAGATCGGGGCCGAATACCCGAACATCGAGCGGTGGTCCACGAACATCGACGCCCAGATGATGTGGCTCACCAAGAACCCGGAGAATTACGGTGTCCTCGTGGCAGGGAACCTGTTCGGCGACATCATCTCCGACGGCTTTGCCGGCCTCGTAGGGGGCCTCGGCTTCGCCTGCTCGGGCAACATCGGGGACGAGGTGGCGGTGTTCGAGCCGACACACGGTTCCGCGCCCAAGTACGCCGAGCTGGTTCCGTCGATCGTCAACCCCATCGCCATGATCCTGACTGCCGCCATGTTGCTCGATCACGTCGGCGAAGAGGAGAAGGCCACCCGGGTCAGAGAAGCAGTCGGCAAGGTCATCGCTGAGGGCGCGGTTCGGACCTACGACATGATGCACCTTCCCGGTGGGCCGGGGGTGGTCGACGCGGGCGCCGCCGCCACCTCCGAGATGACCGACGCGATCCTGGACGCCTTGTGACCGGGCGAAGCGCCGAGGCGGGCTTTGCAGGCCGCGGTGTCCGTTCAGATCTGCGCGTCAAGATCGAAGAGCGAGAGGATGGGGGTCTCACGGTCGATCTGCAGTCCAAGGTCGAGGCCTATTACGGCGCCGCGATCCGAGATCAGGTCCGCGACGAGTTGGAACACCTCGGCGTCGAGAACGCGACAGTGACCATTCAGGACATGGGAGCGCTTCCCTTCACCATTGCTGCACGGGTCGAGACTGCGGCCCTCAGGGCCGGGCTCCTCGAAGACAAGGCGCTCGATGCGGTTCCCGAACCCGACCGCGTTCCGACGGAGCGCGGTCGAGTTCGGCGGTCACGGCTCTATCTTCCCGGCAACGATCCAAAGTACATGGTCAACGCCGGCCTGTATGGTCCGGACGCCGTCATCCTGGATCTGGAGGACTCGGTGCACCCGGCAGAGAAGGACAGCGCCCGCCTTCTGGTCGCCAATGCCGTTCGCCACGTGGATTTCGCCGGGGCAGAGATCATGGTTCGCATCAATCAGCTTCCGGCCGGGTTGGAGGACCTGGCAGCGGTGATTCCCAGTGGACCGGATCTGATCCTCATCCCGAAAGTGGAGGACCCGGCAGAGGTCCAAGAGGTCGACCGGACGATTACCACCATGCTCGAGACACTGGAGTGGCACCGGTCGATCTGGATCATGCCGATCCTCGAGTCTGCACTCGGAATCGAATCGGCCTTCGATATCGCACGGTCTTGCGACAGGGTCGTCGCGCTCACCGTGGGGCTGGAAGATCTGATGGCGGACCTCGGAGTATCCGGATCGGCCAAGGAGCAGGCGACACACTACGCACGGGCCCGCATCGTCAATGCCGCAGTCGCCGCGAGTGTCCAGCCCATCGACTCGGTCTATGCCGACGTATCCGATCTCGATGGGCTGACGTCGTGGTGTGAGCGGTCGAAGGCGCTGGGATTCCAGGGCATGGGCTGTCTCCATCCACGACAGATACCGATCGTTCACGACGCGTTTGCCCCCACCCCAAAGGAGATCGAACGTGCCCAGGCGATCGTTGCTGCCTTTGAACAAGCCCAGAAAGAAGGCTTGGCCATCGTAAGTATCGGATCCAAGATGATCGATGCACCGATCGTGCAACGAGCCGCGAAGATCGTCGAGCAGGCTCGAGCGCTGGGCCTCTTGCTCGAAGAGGGGAGCGGGCAATGACGGCCGGATTCACCGAGAACGCTGCAGGTCGGATCGTTCCGACCGTCGTAAACGGCCATGAGCAGACCCCATACCGGGGCATCGGCCGCCACCGCCCGGTCGGCAACAAGGCAGGACCGCCGATCCGGGTCTCGTCCGACTATCCGGTCAACGGAGACAAGCGGGTCGCATCCCTGCAGGAGGCTCTCGAACGGTGCGGCCTGGCCGACGGGATGGTCGTCTCCACCCATCATCACCTTCGCAACGGAGATCGCGTTGCTCTCAGCCTCCTCAACACCGCGAAGGACATGGGAATCCGCGACCTGACCTGGTTCCCGAGCGCATCATTCCCCTGCCACGAACCCGTGATCGACCTGATGGAGGCCGGCGTCGTCCACCATATCGAGGGCAGCATGAACGGGCCGCTGGGGGAGTACTGCTCGAAAGGAAAGATGCGTGGACTGGGCGTACTTCGCTCGCACGGCGGCCGGTGGCAGGCAATCTCCGACGGAGAGATACACATCGATATCGCAGTGATCGCCGCTCCATGCGCAGACATGTTCGGCAATGCGAACGGCGCACGCGGCAAGTCGGCGTGCGGATCCCTTGGCTTCGCCCTTGCAGATTCCCTGTATGCCGATCACGTCATCGTCGTTACCGACGGCCTCGTCCCCTTCCCGTGCGTTCCCTGGCAGATACAGGGCAACAACGTCGACTACGTCGTCGAGGTGCCTTCGATCGGGGACCCGAGCAAGATCGTCTCCGGCACGACACAGATCACCAAGAGCCCGGACCGACTGATCATCGCCGAGTTCGCGGCGCGGTTCGTTCGGGATGCGGGCATCTTGCGTGATGGCTTCTCGTTCCAGGCAGGAGCCGGGGGCATCTCACTCGCTTTCACGGCGTTCCTCGCGGACATGATGCGAGACGCCGGCGCCACTGCACGGTTCGTCCGCGGAGGCTCCACGCGTGTGCTGGTGGACATGTTGCAGGAAGGCCTGACGGACTACATCCTCGATGGTCAGACGTTCGACCTCAGCGGCATCCAATCCATTGCGACAGACCCGCGCCACGTGGCGACCTCACCGTTCACTTCGTACAACTTCAATGGCAAAGGCAACTTCGCGAGCATGGTCGATGCCGTCGTTCTCGGTGCAACCGAGGTGGACGTCGATTTCAACGCCAACGTGGTGACACACTCCGACGGACGTCTCTTGCACGGTATCGGGGGTTGGCAGAACTGCCTGTTCGCCGGCTGCACGATTTTGGCGATGCCGTCATTTCGGGACCGGAACCCTGTCATACGTGATCGAGTGACGACGCTCACGGGGCCGGGCGAACTCATCGATGTCGTAGTCACCGAGCGCGGTATCGCCATCAATCCGAGGCGCCAGGATCTGATCGATGCCACAAAGGCCTCTGATCTTCCCATCGTGGACATACGTCGTCTCCAGGCGGATGTGGAGCACATCTGCGGAGGCAAACCTGAGCCCGCCGTGCTGACCGACCAGCCTGTGGCCGTGATCAAGTGGGTGGACGGCACGGTCCTCGACACCGTGTGGCAACCTCGCGTCGATCCCGACCCTCACAGTTGAACCCAGGGCTCGTAGGGGTCGTGGCGACCCCCCTGAGCCCTGGGTTCAGTGTTGGTGACTAGTGATCGGTCGCGATACGGCTCTCCACGATCGCCTGCACGTCGGCTGCCATCGTCCTGACGGACTCGAGTGCAGCGCTCCGTCGCGCGTCCAGACGTGCTGTCTGTGGATGGTCGGGCAGCGAACCGAGGTTGATGCGTACGTTCAGCGACGCACCCTCTGCGGCGGCGAGCGCACACATGGCGGCGACACCTCCATCGCTGACCGCACTCTCGTTGCCGTCTCTGGCCACCACCGAGGCGGCGCCGAGGGTGTCGACGCAATGTTCGAGCACCTCGAGAGGGACCATGCTGGCGGCCACTGTGGCTTCCTGCACGGCACGGTCGCGGGCGAGACGCTCCGCGTCGGTCCTACGAGGTAGTCGCATCGCCGCCATCAGCGAGTCGAACGCCTCCGTATCTCGATCGACCGCATCGAGAAACCAGTCCTTGAGCAGCTGTGCGGATCGGCCGGTCTCCTCCATCTTGGCGTCGCCCGTCTTGGAGAACGTGAGAGCAGCGACCATCGAAGTCAGCGCCGCCGAGAGCGCGCCGACCAGCGCGGCCACGCTGCCTCCTCCAGGTGTCGGCGTGCCCGTCGAGAGAACGTCGGCAAACTCTCGAAGCGAGCCGGCCGCAAAGCCCGATGATGCCCCGTGATACCGGTACTCGATCACTTTGTCGGCCGGATCGAACGGTGACACATCATCCAGACCAAGGCTCAACACGGCAATATGCATTCGCTCGGCCTCCGGGATTCCGGTCGTCTTGCCCTGCGCTCGCAGGTAGTGATCTGCCGCGGCAAGCATCGAGCGGCGGGGGACCAAGCCGACGATCTCGCTACCCGTCACCCGCACCCCGAGCCTGCGGGCCTCTTCGCAGGCGGCGTCGAAGACGGCATGGAGCGGAGTGATGTCAGGATCGGTCAAGTTGAAGGACACCTGTGCCCGTCCGTACTCCTCGATATACCAGCCGACCCCTCGCAGATGAGTGAACCGTCCTGGCTCCCGCAAGGCGAGACCGTCGGCATCACGTTGAATCTTGCCGTCGGGATCCCGCTTTGGCCGCCCACTCTCTCGGAGAGCACCCGCGATCTTGTTGGCGAGCTTGCGGTCGCGGGTGTTCAGATTGACGTTGTAGGCGATCAGGAAGTTGCGTGCGCCGATCGCGGTTGCCCCAGTCCTCGGATTGAAATCTTTCGGACCGAAGTCGGGCTCGTCTTCACGGTCCGCGAGCCCTTCGTATTCACCGCGGCGGACATTCGCGAGTGATACGTGCTCGGGTCGGGATGCCGCCTCCCCGTACAGGTAAACGGGGATCGAGAGTTCGGTTCCAACACGTTCGCCCAGACGTCGTGCAATCCGAACACAATCCTCCATGGAAGCACCTTCGAGCGGTACGAACGGACAGACATCGGTGCTACCCATTCGTGGATGTTCACCCTGGTGAGCTCGCATGTCGATCAGGGTGGCCGCTTTCTCGATGGCGGCAAACGCGGCATCTTCCACGGCTTCGGGAGACCCGGCGAACGTCATCACCGTGCGATTCGTGGCGGCCCCCGGGTCGACATCGAGCAGCGTCACACCGTCTATGGCCGCGATGGCCGCGGCGATGGCATCGATGACACGCCGATCTCGGCCTTCACTGAAGTTGGGGATGCATTCGATGAGTTTCATACGGCCTCCATCAGAGATCCGGCTCTTCGCCGGACGCCAGGAAGGTTTCCAGCGGTTCACGGGCAACATAGTGTGAGGTCATGGACTCTTCCCACTCCAGGTACCGTTCCTCACACCGGACCGAACAGAACTCGGAGCCGTCTCGCCGGGGAGCACCGTCCCAGAGACAGGTCGTATGGGTGCGGCGCAACCACGGTGGATCGTACAGGGGATATCGTCCGTGTCTGGAGCGATAATCATCAGGCGTTGGCTCGACATCCATCGGCACTCTCCTCCCTGTCCCGACCCAGGCTAGAGGCGGCCGGGCACCGCGGACATCCAAACTCGCAAACCGACCGTCGGACCCCCACCGACCGGGCCGAACGGCGTGGTTCGCGGCGTCTTGCAAGGAAACTCCTACAGGAACCGAACCTTTGCTCCGATGTCGTCGGTGATGAGTACGGGCATCGAGTTTACGTTCATGTGCACTCGCTGTGGGGAGAAGGCGGCCGCTGTCAAAGAGGGGCGCAAGGTGTTCCTCTGTGCAGCGTGTGCCTCCGACACCATGTGGCGCGACATGGTTTCCGTGATCCTCGACGGCCCGGATGTCGATCGAGGGAAAGACGATACCCGTCAGTCCTGAATGCTCACCAACCACATGGCCAGCAGGTTCATCACAACTCCGAAGACGGTAACAACGATCAGATCCTGACCCACCGTCATCGAATGCCCGAAGACCTTGATTCCGAGACCGAAGTCGGGAAGCCGATCCAGTATGGCGGCCGGCAACCCCTGTGCGTTCAGGACCAATCTGCGCAACGGGTCGACCGCGTACGTGATCGGATTGATCTTGACGAGAATGGTCATCCATGCGGGCAGACCCTGGAGTGGAAAGAACACACCCGATAGAAAGATCATCGGAAAGGTGACGAACTGGTTGATCACCTGGAATGCCTCGGTACTGCGCATCCGTGCGGCAAGCGCGACACCCATCCCCGACAAGCCAAAAGCACCAAGGAACATCACCGGCCAGAGTTGGAGGACCAGCAGAGGCGTCAGAGTGACCCCGACGAGTGGGGCGAACAGGAAGACGAGCGTTCCCTGAATCGTCGCGACAGTGGCACCGCCGAGGGTTTTGCCGAACGCCACCGAGGCACGATTGACGGGGGCGACAAGGACCTCCTTGAGGATGCCGAACTCACGATCGTAGACCAGCGAGATGCCGTTGAAGATCGAGGCAAAGAAGACGTTCATGGCGATGATTCCAGGAAAGATGAACTGCTTGAAGTCGATCGTCGGACCACCGGATCCGCCGCCGATCAGTGATCCCATCGCGCCGCTGAGTCCGCTGCCGAAGATCAGCAGGAAGATGATGGGCATCCCGAGAGACCCGGCGATCCTCGTCTTGTCCCGCCACCATCGAGTGATTTCCCTGCGCCAGATGATCCCCACTGCCGCGGCAGACGAAGGCCGTCGTCCATCACGAGTTCCTGTGGCCATCATCCGTGCCCCCTTCGTCTGCGAACCATCATCTTGAGCCGGTTGCGGTTGAGATCACCCTGATCCAGCTCAGACTCCCGGATGGTTCGTCCCGTCAGCTTCAGGAAGACATCGTCGAGGGTCGGCCTCCTGAGCTCGATCGCGTCGATACGACCCTTGAATCCCCTCGCAAGGTGTGGAATGAAGGGCGCACCTTCTCGTACCTCGATTCGGACTTGGCCATTCCTCACCGTCGTCGTAACAGGCTCGGTGGAGAGGAACTCGACGAGATCGCCCGGGTCCGGCGTCGTTACGGTGATCATGTCGCCGCCGACCATGCGCTTGAGACCCTCGGGGGTGTCGAGTGCAACGATACTCGCGTGGTCCATGATGGCGATTCGGTCGCAGAACTCGGCTTCGTCCATGTAGTGCGTGGTCATGAAGATCGTGATTCCGGTTTCCTCGCGCAGTCGCTTGATGTGGTCCCACATGCTGCGTCGGGTCTGGGGGTCAAGACCGATCGTCGGCTCATCGAGAAAGAGGATTTCGGGAGTGTGTAGAAGCCCTCTCGCGATCTCGAGCCGGCGTTTCATGCCACCGGAGAACTTCTCGACGATGTCATCGGCTCGAGTATCGAGGTCGACGAGCTTCAGGAGTTCGTCGATCCGGCGCCTCCGAATCTGCGGCGGGACATGGTAGAGAACGCCATGGAAGTTCAGGTTTTCACGGGCCGTGAGGCGGTCGTCGAGGCTTGGTTCCTGGAAGACGATGCCGATCGCCGAGCGCACCGCGCTCTGGTCGGATCTGATGTCGTGTCCAGCAACGGTTGCGGTACCCGCCGATGGTTTGAGGAGGGTTGTCAGCATCGAGATCGTCGTCGTCTTACCCGCGCCGTTCGGCCCGAGAAAACCGAACACCTCGCCCTTATCGACCCAAAAGCCGATCCCATCAACCGCAAGAAGATCCTTGAAACGCCTGCTCAGGGCGTTCACATCGATCGCTCGAGTCATATCCCCGTCCTCTCGAGACGAGGTTAGTGCCGTCCATGTGAGTCTCATTGCACCGCTCCGGCACGGGCCTCTACCGTTGGGGTATGTATCGGCGAACCGGCATCATCCTCATCATCGTCGCCATGGGCCTGAGCATCTGGATGCTTGCGACACCTGTCCGCCATTTCACCGGGTATCTCATCGGAGGAGGTGAAGTTGAAAAGGCGTACACGACGTGCGGGATGACGATCGAGGTTCTTTCCGGGCGATTCGATGAAGAAGTCGGGACACCCGGTGCGCGCGAAGACTGCGTAAAGGAGGCGCGGGGTCGCGTTGCCTACGTGATCGTCGTTGCCGTGCCCCTGCTACTGCTTGCGAGTTTCGCGATCGCGCAGGGGAAGTTCCCGAACCTGCCCCTGCCTTGGCAGTCGGCCGTGTGACGCCGGCGTGCGGGCAAGCGGCGGAAACGGTTCCAGGTGGCCGGTTGCCGGCCCGAGTTGTCGCTCTCAGGCTGCAGGCCCACGAGTCGGACCACCCACAAGAGGAGAGACGTGATCCTCGAGCTGGGTGCCATCCGCCGCCAGGCGGACTCGTCGGCAGGAGCCGGAAACGATCTAGGGGGTCTCCGCCCTGGAAGCGAGGAACGCTCCAATGAGCACGACGGCGGTTCCCGCAATCGACAGGAGCGCTGCATGCTCGCCGTGCAAGAAGACCCCGAGCAGGATCGCCACGACCGGCAGGAAGTAGATCGCTATCGAGGCGCGGGCCGCCCCGACCCGGCCGGCGAGCGCGGTCATTGCGAGGAACGCGAGCCCCGTTCCGAACACACCCAAAGTCGCCACTGCCGCCAGGGGACCCCATGCGAAGCGCACCTGTCCCACATGAGCCAACCCGAACGGAGTCACGAGTATGACCGCCACGAGTTGGGCCCGCAGGATCACCGGGAACGCGCCATACCGCTGCTGAAGTGGGACAGCAATGTTGACAGAGATTGCGTAGGAGATCGTGGCGGCGAGCACCAGCAAGGTACCGCGAAGGACCGACGACCCCCCTTCGATACCCGGAAGGCTGATCGCGACGATCCCGACGAGACCGAGCGAGACACCCACGATCTGATAGCGGCCTGGAGCCTTGCGGAGCAGAAGGGCCGCGATGATTGCAGAGAAGATCGGCATCGACCCGTTGAGCATGCCGGCGAGAGAGGATGCGATCCACTGTTGGGCGATGGGGAAGAGGAGCATGGGCAACCCCATCCACAGGACACCGAGGAGAACGATTCGTGGAAGGTCCATCCGGTCCACCGGCCGCCTCGAAGCCGGAAACAGAGCGAGGGTGGCTGCGCCCACGGTGAGGCGAAGCAGCGCGACGAGCGTCGGGGGGAACGCCTCGAGTCCGATGGCAATGAGCAGAAACGACGAGCCCCAGATGAGCGCGATCCCGGTGAGCAGACCCCAGTCGGTGAGCCCGAAGGCAGCTCGCCGGATCCCCGGAGCAGTCGAGAGGAGTGAAGACGCCCGCATCGACCGCAGGGTAATGCCAGGGGAGATGTCTCAGGCCGGCTGGTCGTACTCTGCGACGTTGCGGGCAGACCAGACGACCGTGCGAGAGAGGTATATGGCGAAGAGGACGATGAGGATCGGGCCGAGCCGCACGATCGTCAGCAGGCCGATGCGATCCGCCAGAGCCGTGCCGAACAAGGCACCGAAGGGGACCGTGCTCCATGCGAGGCCCCGCCCGGCGGCGCTCACCCTCCCAAGGAGATACTGTGGCGTGTAGAGCTGGCGCATCGTGAGCAGACTCACATTGGTCCAAACGAGTCCGGCGAACCCCACCGCCAAGACGCTCGTGACGACCAAGAGGTTGCTCGACCAGGTGAGGCCAAACATGCCAAAACCGAAGATCGCGAATCCGAACACGTAGGTACGGCCGATGTGGATACGATCGATGACTCTCGGTGCGCTTATCGCTCCGATGATGCCACCGGCGCCCATCCCGACGAAGAAGATCCCGAGTCGCGCCGGATCATCCGTCCCGAGAAGCTGGGCTCCGATCAGCACGAGGGTTGCTTCGATGAATCCGGTGATGAAGTTGGCGAGTCCTCCACCGAGCGTGGTCAGGCGGATCCTTCGTTCGGACCACAGGTGTGCCCATCCTTCTCGCAGATTCTCAAAGAAACGGTCGCCGGAACCGAGGACGCGCTTCGGAACTCGGGACAAGTAGATGAATGACAAGGCAGACACGAGAAAGGTCAATCCGTTGAAAGCAAACGCGGCTGGGAAGCCCGCGGCCTTCACGATCAGCCCACCGGTGAGAGGCCCGAGCAGAAAAGCGATCTGTTGAGAAAGCGAGAGCCGACCGTTCGCCCGAGTCAAACCCAGTCCCGCGGCCACCGACGGGATGAAAGCCTGCAAAGAGGCGTTGAAGGAAGCGGCAAGACTGCCGGCTACAAAGGCAAACGCGAACAGGCCCCACGTGGTGAAAGTGCCCTCGCGAGCCATGACCGCAAGTGAGAAGAACGCGGCGGCTCGTGCCAGCTCGTTGATGACGATGATCCAGCGCAGCCGGTACCGGTCCAACAGGGTTGCGCCGACAAAACCGAAGAGAAGTGTGGGTAGGTTCTCGGCCGCAGACAGGAGCCCGAAATCGAACGCCCGTTGCGAGAGCATCGCGAGAAAGAGTGGGACCGTCAGGTACGCGACGTAGTCGCCAAACAGAGAAACTGTCTGTCCCGTCCAGACGATTGAGAAGTTCCGGGCAGGCGGAACCGTCCTGTGCGTGCCTTGGCTCACGATTCACCAGCCTAGTGGGGGATGAGGGCGCGATGCCTGAAAGTTTGCCGTCCGCCGGCGGTGGGGAGGCACGTACCGCAGCGGCTTTGCGCCGGGGTAGCGGGTCTTCGTCGGGGAGCGGAACGACCGCAGGGAGGCACGTACCGCAGCGCCTTTGCGCCGATGTAGGGAGGTCTTGCCTTGGGAGCGGAGCGACCGTCGGGGAAGTGCGCTGAAGCCGGGAGGGAGGAGAGCAGCGCAGCGGACCTTGCGGCCGGTGTAGGAGGGAATGCGCTTCAGGGAGTGCTCAACAGGATCCTTGCGTGTTGCAGATGGTCTGTCGTACCGGGCACCCTGACCGGCTCTCGGAGGTCATCCGCGATCGAGGGATGCAATCTCGAGGAATTGATTCGCCCATGAATCGGGCGCTCGGGTAGCCTCGGTGGCGTCATGAGTGATGTAAGCGAGATTCCTGAGCAGGTCGGAGAACTCATCGACCTGTCCAAGCAATACCTGCGGGAGCAGACCATCGAACCTGCAAAGCGACTCGGAAGGGTCGCGGGGATGGGCTTCGCTGCGGCGGTGTTGTTCTCCATCGGTGCGCTTCTCCTTGCAATCGCAGGCACGAGGGTGCTGATCGGCGTGCTTCCCGATGGCGCCCTGTGGAGCGCTCTCGGTCTGCTCATCTCCGTCATCGTCCTTTCCGGAGTGGCCGGTCTGATCATGTGGAGGGCAACCCGCTGATGGTCGAACGAGCAGATATCGAAGCAAAAGCCCGGGAGATCGAGCAAGCTCTGAGCGACACGAAAGAGAGCGTTCAGCAAAAGGGCGTTGTCATAGCCCTCGGTGTGATCGCCGTTGTCGTGCTCGCGTTCATGATCGGCCGGCGTCGGGGGAACCGATCGAGAGCGGTCGTAAAGGTCTACCGCTCCTGAGGTTCGAGTCGGATCTCGACGGTGTCGCCGGGCCGGAGACGCTGCTTGTATACCAGCGCGTCGCCACTCGGCTTCCGGAGCCACCTGAACCCCAGAAGCGCTGCTCCGATCAGGATCAGCCGGGCATCACCCGTTCGCAGACCCCGGAAAGCACTTTGCACGGCGATACGACCCAATTGCATGGAGCCAGCGTAGTTGTCCCAATCCCTGTGCGTCGCACTCCGAGTGTCTCGGCCTCCGCCCGCGGAACCGGTATCGGTACGTCAAAGGTGCACAAACCGCGTAGAGTACGGGCATGCTCAATGAAACCATGAAGAAGATCGTGATCTGGGTGATCGTGCTCGGGATGGTCCTGTCACTCGCCGCCGGGCTCGCTGCAGTGGTCTTCTCTTCGTGAAGGTCATCCGCCGCCACCCTCGACGCGAAATCCACATCGAAGGGCCCATGACGGTGCGTGCTCTCCTCGAACACCTGGACATCGTCCCCGAGACGGTATTGGTGATCCGCGACAGCGACCTGCTCACCCGTGATCAGCGGCTGGAGGCAGACGACACGGTGGAGTTACGGCCGGTCATTTCGGGGGGCTGATGCGCTGTCGCGTATGTAGAGGGAGCGCGGCCATCGAGGTAAAGCGTCACAATGCGGCGTTCTGTGGACAGCACTTCATCGATCATGTGCGTAGACAAGTTGGACGAACCATTCACGACCACGCCATGTTCGGTCCCGACGAACGTCTTGCGGTCGGTGTGTCGGGAGGCAAGGACAGCCTGGCGCTCTGGGACATCTTGCATCACCTCGGCTATCGGGCTGAAGGGATCTATCTCGACCTCGGCATCGGGGCCTACTCGCAGGACAGTCTGAGCCGAGTCGAGGCCTTCGCCGAAGAACGGGATCTGATTCTGCATTCGGTCAGCCTGCTGCAGCACTACGGATTCTCGATTCCCGATGCTGCGAAGGCGACTCGGCGCACGCCCTGTTCTGCATGCGGCCTCTCCAAGCGGTACGTCCTGAATGAGGAGGCGACACGCCGGGGCTTTGATGTTCTCGTGATGGGACATAATCTGGACGACGAGGCTGCGACGCTCTTCTCCAACGTGCTCAACTGGAACATGGAATACCTGGGCAGACAGCGCCCTGTTCTTCCGGCTTCGGACGGTTTGGCCAAGAAGGTGAAGCCGCTGATTCGCGTCGCCGAACGAGAGACCGCCGCGTACGCGGTTCTCGCCGGGATCGACTACGAGGTGGAGGAGTGTCCGCTTGTGGGAGGAAACACGGTCAATCGTCTCAAGGAATGGATGGCCATGCTCGAACATGACTCGCCGGGAGTCACCCAGCACTTCCTCGGGGGCTTCTTCGGCAGGGCCTCACATGCATTCGCAGTCGATATTCCCGACCTGCATCCCTGCTCCAAGTGCGAAAGGCCGACCACCGGCGAGCGGTGCGCCTTCTGCAGGCTTCAGGAAAGAGCGGTGACATGAGGTTCGAAGCCGACGATCTCTGCCTGCTCGTCGACTTCAAGGGAAGACGCTATCTCCTCACACTGCGAGAAGATGGTGAGTTTCATTCGCATCTCGGCGTGATCCCGCACACAGACCTGATCGGCATACAGGAAGGCTCTCTGGTTTCGACGGGAAGCGGGAGCAAGCTGCTGGCCATTCGTCCACGGTTCGTTGACTACGTGCTGAAGATGCGCAGGGGCGCGCAAGTCGTCTACCCGAAGGACGTTGGCCCCATTCTCGTCTACGGAGATATCAAGCCGGGCAGCATCGTTCTGGAAGCAGGCACCGGATCCGGAGCCCTCACCATCGCTCTTGTGCGCGCCGTCGGGCCGAACGGACGTGTGGTCAGTGTCGAACGTCGCGAAGATCACGCAGCGCATGCCCGCCGCAGCATCGAACGATTCTTCGGTGAGATTCCTTCGACCCTCGATCTGCGCGTCGGAGATGTCGAGACCGAAGCCGAGACCGTACACGCGGACCGGCTCGTTCTCGATCTCCCCGAACCGTGGCACATCGCCCGTGCAGGCGGCCACATGGAACCCGGAGGCGTCTTCATCGCGTACCTCCCCACCGTGCCGCAGGTACAGACACTCGTGGAAACGATGCGAGACGTCGGCTCGTTCGCGCTGATCGATGTCTTCGAGACGCTGCACCGCACCTGGAAGGTGGAAGGACGATCGGTCCGTCCTGATCACCGCATGGTCGGACACACCGGGTTCGTGGTTATCGGGCGGAGAAGCAATACGTGAGGGAAGGCCCCATGTGGGGCCTTCCTCCACCATACGTTCGCTGAAAGGAACTGGTCTACGGCTCGATGAAGATGCACTCTCCCGGGCACTCTTCCGCGGACTCGATGACCATTTCTTCCTGCCCTGCAGGAACAACGCCGAGACCTTGAGCCCCTTCCGGGTTGCCTTCGGAGGCTGCAAAGATCTTGTCGCCTTCTTTGACATAGGCGAGTCCGTCATCCAACAGCACAAAAACATCCGGCGCGATCTCTTCGCAGAGGCCATCGCCCGTACACAGATCTTGGTCGATCCAAACCTTCATAGCTGAGGAACTCCTTATGTGTTGCAGGCATGCTACCCAAATTCGCGCTCTCCACTAAGTGCAGTCTTCGCACCGCCGTATACTTCGCGCGAGCCCATGACTGATGTCGAGCAACTGAAAACCGCCATTGCCCACCTCGAAGTGGAGGTTGCGACGCTCAGATCGGAATCGGACCGCGCCCGAAAGCTGGAACGCCGGCTGTCCGAAACCAAGATGCAGCTCGACCGGGCAGGATCCCAGAACCAGCGGATGGCGGAATTGCTCCGCGAGGCGCGAGAACAGCTCGCGATGCTTCGCCACGAGGTGGAGAGGCTCGCAGCTCCTCCGAACCAGTTCGGAACGGTCCTCCAGGTCAACGCCGGAGGAACGGTGGACATTGTCAGCGGTGGCCGCAAACTGCGCGTGGCGGCTCAGCCCAGCATCGAAGTCAAGCAGCTCCAACGCGGCCAAGAGGTCCTGCTGAATGAGGCGATGAACATCGTTGATGTGCGGCGTTTCACCGTCTCCGGCGAGGTCGTAACGGTCAAGGAGCGCCTTGGGGAGCAGCGCCTCCTCGTCCTTGCCAGAGGAGACGAGGAGCGAGTCGTCGAGATTGCGGAACCACTCGAGGAAGAGTCCTTCAGGGCAGGCGACGCGGTACGCCTCGACGCACGTAGCGGGCTCGTGTTCGAGAAGCTCTTGCGCCCTGAAGTCCAGGAGCTGATTCTCGAAGAGGTCCCTGATGTCACGTACGACGACGTTGGGGGTCTCAGGGAGCAGATCGAGGCGATTCGAGACGCCGTCGAACTTCCGTACCTGCACAAGGAACTCTTTGCCGACTACGGACTCGAAGCCCCCAAAGGAGTGCTGCTGTACGGACCGCCCGGCTGTGGCAAGACGCTGATCGCCAAGGCGGTTGCCAACAGTCTTGCCCAGGCGGTGGCTGCTCGCACCGGACGAACCGACGCCCGCTCATACTTCCTGAACGTGAAAGGCCCGGAGCTGCTCAACAAGTACGTGGGGGAGACGGAGCGTCAGATCCGATTGATCTTCCGAAGGGCCAAGGAGAAGTCGGACCAGGGGGTTCCGGTCATTGTGTTCTTCGACGAGATGGACTCGTTGTTCCGCACCAGAGGCACAGGAGTGTCCTCCGACATGGAATCGACAGTCGTCCCTCAATTGCTCTCGGAACTCGACGGTGTGGAAAGCCTCAAGAACGTCATCGTGATCGGCGCATCGAATCGTGAGGACCTGATCGACCCTGCGATTCTGCGGCCGGGCCGCCTCGACGTGAAGATCAAGATCGGCCGACCCGACGAGACGTCCGCTCGCGAGATCTTTCGCATCTACCTCGACGGTGTCGCGCCCCTGGACGCCGAGGAAATGGAGGAGGCGGGAGGTGATCGCGAGACGATGCTCTCCGCGATGATCGATCGCACCGTCGAGAGGATGTACGCACAGGACGACGCGAACAAGTTTCTCGAGGTCACGTACGCGAACGGTGACCGGGAACTGCTCTACTTCAAAGATTTTTCCAGCGGCGCGATGATCCAGAACATCGTCAGCCGGGCCAAGAAAGAGGCGATCAAGCGGGAGATCGCCGGCGGGCCGAGGGGCCTTCGGACGGCCGACCTCCTGAGAGCGATCACAAGCGAATTCGCCGAGCACGAGGACCTTCCCAATACGACGAATCCGGACGACTGGGCGAAGGTCTCCGGCAAGAAAGGGGAGCGTATCGTGTATGTCCGGACGCTGATGCGAGGCGAGAACAACTCGAAGAAGATCGAGGCCGTCACGACCGGCCAGTACCTCTAAGGGGGTCCGAGATGCTCGTTGCGTTCTCGTCGGCATCCTTGGTTTCCTGACCGATGTCCATACCGAAGGTGATCGGCACCGAGACCGAATTCGGGATCACGATTCGTCACCAGGCAGACTTCAATCCGGTGCTCGCCTCCGGACTCGTTGTCAGCAACTCCCCGGATGGATTGCGAGTGCGGTGGTCGCTCGCCGAGGAGTCCCCTGGGCGTGACGCGCGAGGGCACGCATTCGGCAGCGGGGTGACTCTCGACGCGGAGATTCTCAATGCGCTTCTTCCCAACGGAGCCCGGTTGTATGTCGACCACGCCCATCCCGAATACTCGACACCCGAATGTCTGGACGCCCGCGAGGCGGCCCTGCACGACAAGGTGGGAGAACTCGCCATGGCACGCGCCGTGACGGCGGTACAGCGTGTTCTCCAGCCTGGGGAGACGATCTCCATCTACAAGAACAACAGCGATGGGAAAGGGAACTCCTACGGTGCCCACGAGAACTACATGGTGTCGCGATCCCTGCCGTTCAACGACATTGTCCGTTACCTGACAACATTCCTGGTCACCCGTCAGGTCTTCACCGGTTCAGGGAAGGTCGGAGCCGAGAACGGGCGGAACGAGGTCGACTTTCAAATCAGTCAGCGCGCCGATTTCTTCGAAGAGCGGGTCGGACTGGAAACGACGCTGCGACGACCGATCATCAACACACGCGACGAACCGCACGGCGACCCGAAGCGGTTCCGGAGACTGCACCTCATCATCGGGGATGCCACACGATCCGAAATCCAGACCTATCTGAAGCTTGGCACGACGTCGTTGCTCCTGGCGGCCATCGAGGATGAGGCACTGCCCGACGATCTCGAACTTCTCGATCCGGTGGCAGAGACTTGGCAGGTGAGTCACGACATAGGTTTGGGGAACGCTTTGCAGCTTGCGGACGCTGGTTCCGCCACGGCGCTCGAGTTGCAGTGGCAGTACTTCGATTGGCTCTCGAAGTATGCGGAGGCGACGGAGGCGGACGATGTGAGCCGAGACGTTTTGGTGCGTTGGGAGCATGTACTCCAAGACCTCGAGGCCGACCCGATGCGGACCGCCGACCGTCTCGACTGGACGGCGAAACTGCGAATCATGCAGGCATACAGAGATCGGGAGCATCTCGGCTGGAGCCATCCGCGCCTGAGGGCACTCGATCTCCAATATCACGACGTCGACCCGAAGCGAGGGTTGTACGACCGTTTCGTCGAGAGGGGTTCGATCCGGCGGCTCTTCACCGACACCGAAGTGGCCGACGCACTGCATCATCCCCCTGAAGGAACGAGAGCGTATTTCCGTGGTCGCTGTGTGAGCGAACACGGCGAAGCATTGGTGGCCGCGAACTGGGACTCGCTCGTATTCGATACGGGCGAAGCCACACTCAAGAGGGTGCCTATGATGGATCCGCTGCGAGGAACGGCGAAGCGAGTAGGTGCACTCCTCGATGCATCATCGAGTGCCGCCGATCTCCTCGAGGCACTAGGAGGTGACTGAATGAAAGAGAACATCCAAAAGCCCCACCGGGAGCAGAACACCACCGAAGATACCGACATCGCCTCCACTCCCGAGGTGCATGTCGGAGAGATCGACGATCTCCTCGACGAGATCGATGAAGTCCTCGAAGAGAACGCGGAAGAATTCGTCAAGAACTACGTCCAGAAGGGCGGAGAATGAGTGACGCATTCGGACAGGGTGTGAGCTTCAGCAACCTCCTCGCTTCGCTCGAGATGACTCCGAAGTGGGAGATTCCGACAACGGAGCACTCCACACTCGACGCTCCTGTTGCGACGACCGTCCTCGCTCTGCGTTTCAAGGATGGTGTTGTGATGCTCGGAGATCGCCAGGCTACGGAGGGACATTTCGTTGCCCACCGCAGAATCCAGAAGGTTTTCCAGGCCGACCATTTCTCGGCCGTCGCGATCTCCGGTACCGCCGGCATCGCTCTCGACCTGGTCCGTCTCTTCCAAACCGAACTGGAGCACTACGAAAAGTTGGAGGGGACACGTCTCAGCGTCGACGGCAAAGCGACCTACCTGAGTCGGATGGTCCGTCAGCAGCTGCCTTTGGTGTTCCAGGGCCTGGTCGTCGTTCCGCTGTTCTGCGGATACGATGAAGACGAGCGAACCGGACGCCTCTATACGTTCGATGTTGTCGGCGGCCGATACGAAGAGCACGAGTACGGAGCTACCGGCTCGGGTTCGCGCGATGCCAAGGGGTATCTGCGATCCGTCTACCGAGCGGATCTCGACGAGTCGGATGCGTTGGATATCGGAATGCGCGCGCTGGTGGTCGCCTCCCAGGAGGACACGGCGACCGGTGGACCCGACCTCGCTCGAGGCATCCTTCCGAACGTCGTGACCGTCACTGCAGACGGGTTCGTCGAGGTCGAATCGGACGTGGTTGCAGCCCTGGCCTCGTCAGCACTGGGGGACATTCGATGACCGTTCCTTTCTACGTGCCTCCCGAACAACTTGTCAAGGATCGAGCCGAGTTTGCCCGCAAAGGCATCGCTCGGGGTCGTTCGATCGTTGCTGCCGAGTACGACCTGGGTGTGCTCCTACTCGCAGAGAATCCGAGCGCCACCCTCCACAAGATCAGCGAGATCTACGACCGTGTCGCCTTTGCCGGTGTGGGCAAGTACAACGAATTCGAGGCGCTGCGGGTCGCAGGGACTCGCCACGCGGACTTGAGAGGGTATCTCTACAGCAGGTCCGACGTGAACGCGAAGGGCCTTGCCAACGCTTTCTCCCAAACACTCGGCAACATCTTCACCCACGAAGTGAAGCCGTACGAGGTCGAGATACTCGTCGCAGAACTGGGGATCAACGGCCACCCGAGCCATCTCTATCGGGTCACCTACGATGGCACCCTGTCCGACGAAGGTCGCCATTGCGCCATTGGCGGCCAGGCCGACGCGCTGAGCGAACTCTTGGAGGCACAGGACCAGAAAGTCGGCTCGCTCGCCGAAACGATCAGGGCGGTCGCAGGAGCATTCGAAGAAGTCCTCGACAGGGAAGTCGACGGATGGGAAGCCGCCGTCCTCGATTCGACAGCAGGCCGGAGAGCATTCCGCAGACTATCGGGTACAGAGGTCGTCGAGATCCTTGGCGGCTCTGACTGATTCTCCAATCTGTCAGGGATGTCCTGACGGAAAAGTGAGAACGATGTCCTGGCGGTTCTCCCATATCTCGTACTTCGAGAATCGGCGGATCCGGAACCCACCAGGGAGCGCATGAATCAAAACCAGAACCGGACGCCGCTTGTCGGCTCCCACTCTTGGATTGAAGCCCGCAGGTGCGTGCTGGGCACTCCTCGACGGCCCTGGACCATGGGATCTACGCTGAAGCGATGAAGCGCCGCATCTACGGGCTCGAAAGCGAATACGGTGTGACGTGCACTCTGCGTGGCCAGCGGAGACTGAGTCCGGACGAGGCTGCCAGGTATCTGTTTCGACGGGTCGTGAGTTGGGGCCGGTCGTCGAATGTCTTTCTCGAAAACGGCGCTCGTCTCTACCTCGATGTCGGGAGTCACCCCGAGTACGCGACGCCCGAGTGTGACGATCTTTCCACCTTGATCTCCGCCGACAAGGCCGGTGAGCGAATCCTGCAGAACTTGGCCGTCGAAGCTCAACACAGGCTGGCCGAGGAAGGGATCAGTGGAGAGATCTTCCTCTTCAAGAACAACACGGACTCGGCGGGTAACTCGTATGGCTGCCACGAGAACTACCTGATCGGACGGGACACCGACTTTTCGGTCGTACTGGGGGCGCTGCTTCCGTTTCTTGTTACGAGACAGATCTACGCGGGTGCCGGCAAGCTGCTGCAAACCACCAGAGGCGTGCGATTCACGATGTCCCAGCGTGCCGAGCACATCTGGGAAGGAGTGTCGTCTGCCACTACGCGCAGCAGACCTATCGTGAACACGAGGGACGAACCACATGCAGATGCAGCGCTTTACCGGAGACTTCACGTCATCGTCGGTGACTCCAACATGTCCGAAACGGCCACGTACGCAAAAGTCGGAGTAGTTGGTGCACTCCTGCAGATGCTCGAGGAGGGGTCCGAGTTTCGCACGCTCGATCTGGAGAATCCGATCCGGGCAGTCCGGGAGATCAGTTCCGATCCGACATGCCGAAGGCGGATCAGGCTCGCGAACGGTCGAGAACTCTCCGCCCTGGACATCCAGTGGGAGTATCTGGACAAAGCCGCCCACCACGCAAGGACCCGGGGTTTTCCTCCGATCATCGATAGGGCGGTACGGATGTGGGAGAGAATGCTCGTGGGCATCGAGAAGGATCCGATGACCCTCACGAGGCAGGTCGACTGGGTTGCCAAGCGGCAACTGATCGAGGCATACCGAGCTCGGCACGATCTCGCCTTGTCAGACCCGCGGCTGGCAATGATGGATCTCTCCTACCACGACATCAACCCGGCACGAGGCCTCTACAACCTGTTGGTCCGTCGAGGCAAGGTCGATCGTGTGGTCGATGACGCGGCAATCGCCGAAGCGATGACCAATGCACCCTCGACCACGCGGGCTCGCCTTCGGGGACGGTTCATTCGCGCCGCCAAGGCCGCGGGTCGCGACTTCACCGTCGACTGGGTCCATCTCAAAGTGAACGATCAGGCGCAGCGAACGGTTCTCTGTAAGGATCCCTTCGTGCACACCGATCCTCGCGTCGATCGACTCATCGAGGACTTGTAGGACCGTAGGGACCGTGGAGCGTGGGAGCGGAGCGTTCCGACTGCCGGACGCGAACTGTCACGTAGAGGGTCGGTGCTGCCGGGGTGGAACTCGTGTTCCTGGGACACTGCCGGGTATGGCACGACGCATGCCGTCCGGACCTGAGCGTCGGGCGGTGATGACACCGGAAATGTGAGGATCGGCAATGTGACGTCGCCGAGTTTCCTACCTGCACCGGCAACCGGGTCCAGATGCCGAGCACCTGGTACGGCGGGCGCAGGGGGCCTACAGTTGTCTGAGCATGCGACGTGCGCTCGAACGGCTTCTCAACCTTCTCGCCTTCCTGCTCACGGCCGACCGACCGGTCACGGCCGAGGAGATACGCATCACCGTGGCAGGATACGCCCAGGATTCCGACGACGCCTTCCACCGGATGTTCGAACGTGACAAGGACCTTCTCCGACGGATGGGCATCCCGATCGAGCTTCGCCCGACAGACACGTGGGAAGTCGAGTACGGCTACTTTCTTCACCCTGACGCCTATCAGCTTCCCGACCCTGACCTCTCCGATGAGGAGCGAGCCGCCCTCTGGCTCGCTGCGCAAGTCGTTCGGCTGGGTGGTCAGCCGTCAGGAGCCGATGCTCTCATGAAACTCGGGGGACTGGCGATGAGCGGAGGGGGAGAGCCCCTCGCCGCAGATCTTGGATCGGGCGCCGAGGATCTCTCCACGGCCCATTTGGCGGCGACAGAGCGCCGAATGCTCTCGTTCACCTATCGGGGTCGACGTCGCACTGTCCAACCGATGGGGATCCTGCACCAGCGAGGACACTGGTATCTGATTGCCAGAGACCGGGAAGAGATGCGCGCGTACCGGGTCGACCGTGCGTCGGCGTTCGCCCTGGGAGATCATCCTGGAGCGTTCACCCGACCGGCCGGCTTCAGTTTGAAAGATGCCCTCCCTGGGAAACCGTGGGCCGCGGGGGAAGCCGACATCATCGCCAAGGTCGTATTCGATGCCGACACCGCATGGTGGGCGAAGCGGCAACTTGGCGCCAATGCGGTCGAGCGGCCGGACGGAGCTCTGGAAGCCGAACTGCGGGTGGCGAATCCAGACGCCTTCATTGGTTGGATACTCGGCTTCGAGGACAAGGCGGAGATCCTGCAGCCCGAACACCTCCGGCAGGCGTTGATCGACCGGGTCCGGGAGCGATCGTGAGCAAGACGATGCACCGCCTGACGCGGATCCTCTCGATGGTTCCCTGGGTGATTGCCAACCCGGGAGCCACGGTGCAAGAGGTGTGCGATCGCTTCGGCTACTCACGAAGCACACTCATCAAGGACCTGGACCTCGTATTCGTCTGTGGGCTTCCCGGCTACGGACCGGGCGATCTGATGATCGCCTACGTGGACGAGGAGGAGGTTGTCATCGACATGGCCGACTACTTCTCCCACTCGCTGCGTCTCAGCGCCTCGGAGGCGCTGGCGCTCGTCGCCGCGGCGGAGACCCTCATCGCTACCGAGCAGGCACCACCTGCGCTGCAAAGTGCCGTCGACAAACTGACCACTGCGCTTGGTATTTCGGCCGACGAGACACTCGCCATCGAGATCGAAGGAGAGCCGGCCCTCGTCACCATGCTGCGCGATGCAGCTGCGGACGGACGAGTGATCGATCTGACCTACACCTCGCTGAACAAGGGTGAAACGACCCGACGACCCGTCGAACCATGGTCGGTCTTCCTGACGATGGGGAACTGGTACCTGTCGGGCTTCTGCCGCTCCGCCGGAGCCGAACGGGTCTTTCGCGTCGACCGAATCCGATCCGCCGTACCGACCGAGGAACGGTTCATCCCCAATCCCGAACCGCCACCCCCGGTGCTGCGGTACACGCCTTCGGAGGATGACGTGCGGGCAACGATCCGTCTCGAGCCGCGCGCCGCGTGGGTCGCCGACTATTACCCGGTCGACATCGTTTCCACAGATCCTTTCGTGATTCGCTTTTCGGCGTCCGATCCAAGCGTCGCCGCGAGGCTCCTCGTGCGCCTGGGCAAGGATGCCGAACTGCTCGAAGGGGTCGAAACCGCAGCAGCAACCGCCTCTCTGCGTCGCAGGGTGCTTGCCCGCTACGAGGTGACCATTTCGGAATAGTCACTTCAGAGCGCGTTCGTGAAGGCCGATATACGGATCATGAACGGTGAGCGGAGCGCCGAATGACCACAATCAAAACAACGTGTGAGCACTGCGGGGATGTCGAATTGCACCCCGCCGATCTTGCCCTCGAACTCGATCCAACTGCAGATTCGGGCACCTATCTGTTCACGTGCCCGGCGTGCGGAGATCTCCAACGGCGACCGGCCAATCCCCGTGTTGTAAATGTGCTGCTCGCCACCGGTGTCAGCTATGACGTGGTCGTTCCCGAACCCGGGCCCATCACTGCCGACGAAATCGAGCGATTCGTGCATGCTCTTGACAGGGAAGAGGATCTCTGGAGGATGCTTCCCTCGTCGTAGGAGCCGGCCGAGTGATGCGAGGCTCGCATCCTCACTACCCCGACACAAGGCCGTTACGGCAGCTTCCCCCTGCTGGCGCGTCGCGATACGACATGTCAAGTACCAGATGCCAGGTGCAAAGTACGAGGTATGAAAAGGGAAGCACCGGGTACCAGGCACGAGATACGGAGTACAAGGCGCCAAACACCAAATACGGTGATCGAAGCGAGCCCTAACATATAGATGTTGTGTTCTTCGACGTCAGTCCTACCGAACTCGTTTTCATCTTCCTCGTGGCACTGGTTGTGTTCGGTCCGCGACGCCTGCCGGAGATGGCGAAGAAGATCGCCTCGCTGGTTCGCGAGATCCAATCGACGGTGGGGGACCTCCAACGCGGACTCGAAAGCGAGGTCAAGGATCTGACGGCGCCCATCAAAGATCTGACGGAACCTCTGAAGGAACTCTCACAGCCGATCAGGGACCTTGCCAAGCCGCTCGAGGATGTCACCAAGCCGCTCGAGGATGTCACCAAGGCGCTCGAGGATGTCACCAAGCCGCCCGTGGATGTCACCAAGCCGCCCGTGGATGGCACCAAGCCGCCCGTGGATGTCACCAAGCCGCCCGTGGATGGCACCAAGCCGCCCGATGCCGGGGACGAAGTCCTCACAGAAGATGCGGAATCTGCGCAAGATGCCGGCGACGCAGCACCCAACGATGGACCTGAGGATGAGTAAAGACCAACCACGCCCCGTTCTGGAGCACCTCGACGAACTGCGGTGGCGTCTCGTCAAGAGTGCGATCGCGTTGACCATCGGCGCCATCGTGGCGTTCTTGTTTCGGGAGCAACTCTTCGATGTCCTTGCCAAGCCCTACCGGCTCGCACTCCCGGGACAGGAACTCAACCAGTTCCAGGTGACGGAGGGCTTCTCGATCGCAATGCGGCTCTCTCTCTTTGGCGGGGCCTTCCTTGCCAGCCCCGTCCTCTTCTACCAGTTGTGGGCATTCGTGAACCCTGCGCTCACGAAGAAAGAGAAGAAGTGGACAATCCCGATCGTGACCGCTCTCGTGGTGCTGTTCACCGGCGGCGCCGCGTTTGGTTACTACATCCTCCCCAGAGGACTCGTGTTCCTTCTCGGCATCCAGCCGGGACTCACGTCGGTGATCGGGGCTTCGGACTATTTCGGTCTCACACTTCGATTCCTCCTCGTGTTCGGCGTCGCATTCGAGTTTCCCGTGTTCCTGTTCGCCGCCGCGGCCGTTGGCCTGATCAGCTCCACTCAGCTCAAGAAGGGCCGTCGATGGGCGGTGCTCATCATCGTCGTCGTGGGCGCCGTCGTGACCCCGACGGGCGACCCCCTGACACTGACCGCTCTTTCGGTGCCCCTCTACGTGTTGTATGAAATGACGATCTGGCTGGTGAAGCTGGCGCTGCATAAATGATCGGGTTCGACCTCGATTTCGAACCGGACGCGTTCCAGCTCGAGGCTGCAGATCGAATCCGGTCCGGAGCGTCCGTCGTCGTGACCGCCCCCACGGGATCGGGCAAGACACTCGTTGCCGAGGTCGCGATTCGAGAGGCTCTGTCCCGAGGAAAGAAGGCCTTTTACACGACACCGCTCAAAGCACTGTCCAACCAGAAATTCAACGACTTACGAAAGCAGTTTCCACATGTGGGGCTGCTGACCGGAGACAACACGATCAATGGTGACGCGCCGCTGGTGGTGATGACGACCGAGGTCATTCGGAACATGATCTATGCGGGCTCTGAAGCACTTGACGGTCTCGAAGTCGTGATTCTGGACGAGGTTCACTATCTCCAAGACCGGTTTCGTGGACAAGTGTGGGAGGAGATCATCGTCCACGCTCCGGCGAAGACTCAGCTCGTATGCCTCTCCGCGACCTTGTCCAACGCCGACGAGTTCACGGCATGGGTCCGCAGCAGACGGGGGAGAACGAGTCTCATACAGGCCGAGCGGCGTCCGGTCCCGCTGGTCAATCTCTATGCAGTGAAAGATCGATGGAGTGACGAAGTCTTCATGGACGAAATGCTCAGAGAGCACAGAGCCAACAAATCCATCGAGTCACGCATAGGCGGGAAGAAGGCCCGTCGCTACGGAACCCCGCGGCGAACCGAGATCGTGTCGGCCTTGGCCGGCAAGAGCATGCTCCCCGCCATCTATTTCATCTTCTCGAGAGCAGGTTGCAACGATGCTGCCAGGAGACTCGTCTCGTCCGGCGCAAGGTTCACCGACGCGCCGGCACGTGACAGCATTCGCCGAGTCGCCGAAGAGAAGACAGCCCATCTCGATTCCGGTGATCTCGCCGTTCTCGAATACGAGGCATGGTTGACGGGCCTGCAGGCGGGGATCGCTCCTCACCACGCAGGGATGGTGCCGGCGTTCAAAGAAACTGTCGAAGAGCTTTTCGCCCGAGGCCTGATCAAGGTCGTCTTCGCCACCGAGACGCTCTCCCTTGGCATCAACATGCCCGCGCGCACCGTCGTTCTCGAGAGTCTCAGTCGCTTCACCGGAGAAACCCACGAACTGCTCAGGGCCGGCGACTACACACAGCTGACCGGCAGGGCGGGACGACGCGGGATCGACGAAGTTGGATACGGCGTGGTACTGCACTCGCGATTCGTCCCCTTTGCACAGGTCGCCAAACTCGCCGCCACCGGGTCACATTCACTCCAATCGAGTTTCCGACCCACCTACAACATGGCAGTGAACTTGGTCGCCAACTACTCGCGGGAGCGGGCAGAGAAGCTGTTGAACGCATCATTCGGCCAGTTTCAGGCGTCGAAAGCGATACGCAAGAAAGTGCGGTCACTCCAGCGTCGAGAAGCCGAGCTCGAGTCATTGTGGGACGCAGCGTCGTGCGACCGGGGAGACGTGGCTGAATACCGGGAGCTTCTCAACGCTTCTACGACGCGAGCATCGTCTCCCACGGACGGACTGCGTCGCGGGCAAGTGATCGAGGTCGTCTCAGGAGGCAAGGCCGGTCGATACGTGGTCGTGAAACGCCGGCAGGGTGAGAGAGTCGAACTCGTCGTGATCTCGACACGAGGCAAAGTGGTTCGACTGCATCCCAAGGACATGGGACCCGAGACCGTGTCACTGGGCTCCATGGTCCTGACGAGATCCCAGGGAATCGGGGACCCGAAGTTCCGAGCGGAGATTGCACGACAACTTCGAGCATTTCGAGGTCCCCCCGAGCTGCTGGGAAACGCAGAGCCAGGACCGGAACACCCGGTCGGTGCATGTCCGGACAGGGATGAACATCTGCGAGCCCTCGAACGGGCGCTGCGTTTGGAACAACAGAATCGCCGGCTCGCCAAAGAACTCGACCAGGCGCAGGGAGGTCTGGTCCGGGAATTCGAACAGATACTCGACCTGCTCGAGGCTCGTGGCTACGTGGCCGGCTGGACCCTGACGCCGCACGGTGAACGGCTGCGGGCGATCTACAGCGAACTCGCTCTACTCATCTCCGAAGCACTCCAAAGGAGACTTTTCGAGGGCCTCGATCCCGCCGAAATGGCCGCATTGATCTCGATGGCGGTTTACGAGCCACGAAACGATGAAGGTGGCACCGAAGCCTGGCCAACCGAGGCGCTTCGTGTGAGAGGCGCCCGGCTGGAGGCAGCCTGGGAAGAACTCGCCAAGGACGAACGGGTCAGAGGGCTTCCGCAGACCCGTCGGCCAGATGCCGGGTTCGCTTCGCTTGCCTACCGCTGGACACTGGGAGAGGACCTGAGTGAGGTACTCGGCGTGTGGGACGCAGGCGATTTCGTTCGAACCTCCAGGCAGCTTCTGGACGTGATGCGACAGGTGCGCGAGGCGGCTCCGCATCTCGCAGGCCCGTTGGGAACGGCAATTCGAGGTATCGATCGCGGCGTTGTTGCGGCAGTTCGGTGAAGAGGGAGGGGAACATGGAGGAATGGCTTGTCTTGGTGAACCCGAAAGCCGGATATCGGAGTCACGCCGAAGAGCGGACGAGGGAGGCCCTTGGGCGCTGCGACGTGAAAGCCAGGATACTGGTGCCGACCACGGCCGAAGCGATGCGAGACGCCGTCGACGTCGGGGTTCATGAAGGCAGAGTGCGCTTCGTTGCGGTCGGAGGCGATGGAACCGCCAACCTCGTCGTCGACCAACTGCTGCAGCACGAATGGAGCGAGCCTCCTCTCCTGGGACTGCTCCCGGCGGGTTCCGGCTCCGACCTCGCACGAACCTTCGAGATCCCCCAGAACATCGAAGAGGCGGCAATGGCGTTACGCGGCGACACACGACAGAAACTCGATGTGGGGGTCCTCGAGGGCAACTGGGGAAGCCGGTATTTCATCAACGTTGCAGAAGCCGGTGTCACCGCGGCCGTGATACGCCGATCGATGACCCTGCCGCGATGGCTGGGCTCCAGCAAATACCACCTGGCGCTCGCGCTCGTCTTCCCGCGCATCCGGTTGGTGGAGATGAGCCTGCAGGCAGGTGACATGGAATTCTCGGGCTCGTCGATGCTCACGGTGTTCGCCAACGCCCGGTATTTCGCAGGAGGCTGGCATATCGCGCCCGACGCTTCCGCTTCCGACGGCCTGTTCGATATCCAGGTATTCACGGCTTCCAAGAAAGACGTTCCCAGGTTATGGTGGCTCGCGAAGAGCGGGTCCCACATTGCCGAACCACAGATCCACAGGGTTGTTGCCGACTCATTCAAGCTGAGCGTCTCGGCGCCCTGGCCGGTGGAAGCCGATGGAGAGTACTTCGGGGAAGGCTCGATGTGCGGGCACATCCGTCAAGCGGCGGTATCGGTAAAGACCCCTCGCTCCTGAAATTCGGAGCGAGGACGGACCCGGCGAACGTGGCCGCCTGTGAGCCAGTGCCTTGGGCGATGACGGTCGGGGTGTCGATGCCGAGGCAGGAACACGTCGTCGACACGGATCGACCCGGCCCTTTCGTTCGAGTCGAGTTGTCGGGTCGATCCGATACCGATGGCAAGACCCGCACAACGAAGGCGCACCTTCAGGTGCGTCGAGGCGGAGAACGAAGCAAGCGGCGTTCCCGGCCCACAGAACGCCGCAAAGGTTGCCGGTCGAGGCAGTAGATGTCGATGTCGGCGATCCGCGGCCACACAAGAGAGATGAGGCGCTACCGTCAGATAGCGCTCCAGGCGGGGGTTTGTGGGTATACTCTCGCCGCTTCATATGAGAGAGAGGACCAGTGGCCCCCAGCGATGACAACGTCGAGGTCGGTCTCGAAGGCGCAGTCACCGATGAACCCGAATCCGACATCGTCGAGGTCCTCGATGATGATCTCGACACCGTCGAGCCGGCTGAAGGTTTCGGAGACGCAGGTCTCGATTCGAGCGATGAGGACAACGGGGACGAGAAGGCGGCAGAAGAGGCCGCAGAGGCCCTGGAAGAGCTCGAAGCAGAGGAACTGGAGCTGCTCGAAGACGAGGCAGCGGAGACGCTGCTCGTCGACGAGGCCGCCGAACTTCGCGCAATCCGACGCGCAGAACTCACCCTTGATGCGGATGCGGAGGAGATACGCGGAGACGAGTTCGTTTGCTCTTCCTGCTTCCTCGTCAAGCGGATCAGTCAGCTTGCAGACAAGCGGAAACTGATCTGCAGAGACTGTGCCGGCTGACCCCGCACAGGTAACGGTCGTCCTTCCGACGTTCAACGAACGCGAGAACCTCGGACCGATCGTCAGGGCAGTGACGCGATATGGGTATCGCGTCCTGGTCGTCGATGATGCCTCACCCGACGGCACCGGGGATCTGGCGGACGATCTCGCAAAGGAGATCCCCACAGTCGACGTTGTCCACCGTACGCACAAGGCGGGGCTCGGCTCTGCGTATGCTGCCGGGTTTCGGCACGCGTTCTCCGATGGTGCCCGCATCATCTGCGAGATGGATGCCGACTTCTCACACGACCCGGCCGCGCTTCCCTCGCTCGTGAACGCGGTGGAGCTTGGAGCGGACCTCGCAATCGGCAGCAGGTACATAGAAGGGGGGGCCATTCCTGATTGGCCCCTGTATCGGCGCTTGCTGTCCAAGGGCGGGAATTGGTATGCAAGACGCATGCTCGCCCTGCCCGTCGCCGATGCCACGGCGGGATTCCGCGCCTACCGGACCCGGGCACTGATCAGCCTGGAAGCCGAGACCTGTCTGGCTTCCGGATACGCCTTCCAGGTAGAGATGACGCTGCGAGCCGTGGACCAAGGTCTCCGAATCGTGGAGGTGCCGATCACTTTCAGAGACCGTCGGGAGGGGACGTCGAAGATGGGAGCCGTTATCGTCGCCGAGGCCATGTGGCTCGTCACAAAATGGGGCATTCGGAGCAGGATTGGAGACAAATGACCGATGGGGCGGTCGGTGCTCGCTGCGGCAACGCCGAAGATCTCCTTGATCTGGCGTGGTCGTATCGTCACCTCGAGCAGGAGATGGTGAGCGTGCCTCCGATTGGCGCACGTACGAACGGCCTTTCTGCACCGGAGAGAGCCGTAGGTGAGCGATCGGTGCCCATCGACTCGCTTTTGACCGAACACCATGCCAGAGGAATCGGTGTGGGAAAAGGCGTGCTGGACACCGCCCTCGGAGATCTGTGGAACCGTGGGACACCCAGATTCGACATCGCAGTGCTGCCCGGCCGCCGTGAAAGCAAGAACTTCTTCGAAGCGCAGGGGTTCAAAGCCCGATCGATCGTTACGCACCATGAAGACCTCTGATAGAGCGCCGATTCCGGGCGTCGGTGTCGTCATCGTGCGCGATGGAGAACTACTGCTGATCCGGAGAGGCCGCGGAGCGAACAAAGGGCTCTGGGCGGTACCCGGTGGCAAGGTCGAGTATGGGGAGACCCGCGAGGCCGCCGCCGTGCGTGAGGCACGAGAGGAGACAGGTCTCGAGATCGCCGTTGGAGACGTTGTATGGGTGGGTGATGCGATCGGTCCCGGCGATCCGCCCGCTTGGCACTTCACCCTGGTCGATTATGCCGCAAGCGTTATCGGCGGGACACTGCACGCAGGTGATGACGCGGCCGAGATCGAGTGGGTTGCGTTGGAGGACGTGCTCGAGCGACCGGTTACGCCGACCATGGTCGACCTGATGAAACTCCTGCTCGGCTCGGGAAAGTCCCGCCCGTTCAGAAAGACCTGAGCACGAGGCCCGCACGCGGCTTGGGAACGAAGAGCGTCGTCTTCCGGGGGAAACGGAGCCCCTGATCCGCAGCATCCGAGACTGCGTCTTCCGGTACGGCAGCCATGAGCAGAACCGCTCCGTCGGGAGCACCGGCGAGCTCGCCGATCAAGCGCTCAGGATCCGGATGGAATACGGCGTCTTCTTCTCCGACACCACACCGCGGATAAAGCAGCTCGCGCGCCACGGCAGTGCTCGCTTTTCTCCATGACATCGGAAGAGCCTGGAGCGGGCCTGCCTTCGGAATCAGAAGCTTCGATTCGTCGGCGGTGACCATCGTGATGGAGCCGGGGACCGTCGGCGGCAACGGAGGGGCCGTTTCCACGTCGAAGACGTCGTCGATCTCCTCGACGTCAAGAACCGGAAAGAACCGGTGAATGGGACGTATCTGCAATCCGCTGCCCTGGGCCGGTGCCACGAAGGTCATGATTGCGTCCCATCCACCGCGGCCTTCACACGAAGCCTGATACTCGAGTGCTGCAGTGAACCGATGGTGACCATCCGCGATGGCGAGAGGATGCCGATCCACGGTTTCGGCAATCGCCGATGCCCGGCCTTCGATGTCGTACAGGGCATGACGGACGCCGTCGGCTTCGAATGCAAACCGTGGAGATCCTTCCGGTTCGAGAAGAGCGGGAAGCCCGGGTGCCGGAGAGAGAGCAATGATCAGATCGAGATTCGAGCGAGTTGCCCGCAGAAGCTCCAACCGGTCCACTCCGGTATCTGCCATCGTTTCCTCGTGACCGAGAATCCGAGTACCGATCGGTTCGAGAGCAAGGGCACCGATGACACCACGTGCCTCCCGCTCGCTGCCCTCACCGGTCCGGTAGCGCATCGTGTAGAGGTAGAAGCGCGGCTCTTCGTCGACTCGCAGCGTTCCTTCCCCGAGCCAGGCTTCGAGAAGCCTCGCAGATTCCTCATACGTCCCCGGGAGCAGGAGCCTCACCATGTTGTGTGGCGAGGAGTTACGTAACGTGGCAGCATCGTCGATCATGTCGTATGGCGGGCTGGTACAAGCAGCCACATTGGCCGTGAACGTGGTTCCTCGGAAAGGTGTGAACATGGCGGGAGTTCTAGTCGGTGCAGAGCGGTTCGGCAATGTTCTCTGCGATCTCAACGGTGTCCTGAACCGGGACACCGAGGCGATCCCTCACGCCGGGGATGCTCTACAACGACTCGACGATGCGGGATTCGCCATCGTGTTCGTCACGAACAACTCGATGGGAACAGGTGCAGATGTCGCCAACGAGATCGCCCGCCTCAACGGCTACGCGGCCTCACCCGATCAGGTCATCACCTCTGCCGATGCCGCTGCCGCACTTCTTGCACCGGATCGACCGGCTTCGATGGTCGTTGGAGGAACGGGAATCGTGTCGGCGTTGACCAAACGCGGTATCCCCATCGTCGATGACCCTTCCGCCGCCGAAGCCGTGGTCGTGGGACTCGATGTCCATTTCAACTATCGGAGCCTGGACAGGGCGGCGTCTGCCATCCGTGGGGGAGCGCGATTCATTGCCACCAACACGGACGCCACCTTTCCCGGACCAGATGAACTTCGCTCAGGCGCGGGTGCGATCGTCGCCGCGATCGCCACTGCATCCGGGCAAACGCCGACGGTCGCAGGTAAACCTCACTCTGCCATGCGGACCCTCGTGAAACGGCGACTGGTACCGGGTCCCGTGTGGGTAGTGGGGGATCGTCCCGAGACCGATCTGGCCATGGCGAAGGCCGAACATTGGAACGCTGCCTTGGTACTCACGGGTGTCCTCTCGGACCCGAACGAGATTCCAGCCGACCTGGAACCGGAGCTCGTCACCGCCTCTCTCGTCGAGTTCGCCGATATCCTGACACGCGATCGGTTCAGCGGAAGGCGATGATGCGCCGCCGGCGAACCCGTCTGAGCAGTGTTGGTCGCATGAGGGCCGCCACCGCAACGCCGAAGAGGAACCCTCCGACGTGTGCCTGCCATGCGACACCTGCCGCTTCGACGAAGAACTGGCCGAGGAACCAGAAGAGCAGAAAGACCGAAGCAGGGAGCGCGATCGGAAGGAAGAAGAGGATCGGGAACACCGACACGACCCGCGCTCTCGGATAGAGAACGAGGTAGGCACCCATCACACCGGCGATTGCGCCCGAGGCACCTATCAACGGCGTGATCGCTCTCGGGTTGGAGATGACGAAGGCCGCCGTCGCTGCCACTCCCGAGGCCAGATAGAAGAGCGCATACCCGAGTTTGCCGAACGCATCCTCAACGTTGTTGCCGAAAATCCACAGTACCCAGAGGTTGCCGATCAGATGCAGCAGATTCGCATGCAGGAACATCGAAACGAAGACACTTCCCCACAGATTCTTGTCGGGGAAGAGGGGTGGAGGCTGCGGAGTGGCCGAGCAGCCCGAAAGATCGCCCTGGTCGAGGAGTGAAGCCGAGGAGAGCTCACATGGAATCGCGGCATGGTGTACCGCGAACTCGAAGGCAGGTCGCTCACCGTGGGGCTGAACGAAGAAGAACACGAACGCTGCCGCGACGATGATCAGCCATGTGATGACAGGACGAGTGATGCCTGGGTTCGCGTCCCGAATGGGGATCAAATGACTGCTCCTGCCGGGCTGAGATGTGATAATGCCGAGAATGGATGATACGCAAGTCACCGAGCTGCTCGAGAAACTCGCCGACATGGATCCGGCCGATGCCGCGGAGGTGGCCGAGAAGCTGGCCAAGTTGCTGGCGGATCGGCTCGAAGACAAAGTCGAGGACACGGCCTGACCAGGCGTAGGCTCGATGTCGAGCTCGTTCGCAGAGGGATTGCTGCAAGCCGCAGCGAAGCCCAGGCCGCCATCGAATCGGGAAAAGTGATGGTTGGAGGAGTGCCGACCCCGAAGCCGTCCACCATGGTGGACGGCTCATCATCCCTACGTCTCGCTCGGAGGTCGTCGCGATTCGTCTCTCGAGGCGGCGAGAAACTTGCCGGGGCCCTCGCCACATTCGAAGTAGCAGTTGCCGGGAGACACTGTCTCGATGCAGGAGCGTCGACAGGTGGATTCACCGATTGTCTGCTCCAGGCGGGAGCTTCATCGGTCGTCGCCTTGGACGTGGGGTACGGACAGTTGGCGTGGAGGATCCGACAGGACCCGAGGGTGCGGGTCGTGGAGAGAACCAACCTCCGTCACGTGGACCCCGCCGCCATCGAAGCTCCGTTCGAGGTGATCGTCGCCGACCTCTCCTTCATCTCCCTCTGCACCGTTGCTCCGATCCTCGCCGCTTGCAGCGCCGAGGACACAGACTTCGTCCTGCTGGTGAAACCGCAGTTCGAAGCAGGAAAGGGCAAGGTTGGCAAGGGCGGGATCGTGCGCGACCCTAGGGTGCATGTGGAAGTTCTCAACAAGGTGATCCACTGTCTCGAGCAAGCAGGTATCGGTGCAAGGGAGCTGATTCGCTCTCCCCTCCGGGGAGCAGGCGGGAATGTCGAGTTCTTGCTCTGGGCAAGATGGGGACGTGTGACGGTGAATGACGAGAAAGTCGAAAAGGTGGTGCACGCGTGAGGCTGACGATGGTCGTACACGAGCGGCGTCCACAGGCGGGAGCCGTGGCGCAGCACTTCCGGGAAGGCTGCCTACAGCGAGGCATCGAAGTCGTCGACCAGGACGCAGAGCACGTTGACGCGGTCATCGCCATCGGTGGCGACGGAACGGTCCTGCGCGCGGCGAGGATCGCACTCGAGTCGGGTGCCGCGCTCCTCGGAGTCAACGTCGGACGGAAGGGATTCCTGGCCGATGTCGAACCGACAGGACTTCCCGACGCGCTCGACGTGTTGGCGTCGGGCGTGTGGCGCGAATCGGCCCGCATGACGATCCAGGCGCGCATGAACGCAGGAGAAGCCGCTGTGGGCATCAACGATGTCGTGGTCGAAAAGACCGGAGGGCACAGCATCATCTCGATCGAGGTACGCGTCAACGGTGAACGGTTCATCGACTATCACGCTGATGGCCTCGTGTTCGCCACCCCGACCGGTTCGACCGCCTACAACCTCTCTGCCGGTGGGCCACTGATGGATCCAGAGGTCGAGGCGCTGATCATGTCACCGGTTGCACCGCATTCGTTGTTCTCGAAGTCGGTGATCCTGCATCCCGATACCGAGATCAGATGCACGGTGGTCGCCGACAGGCCTGCCGGCGTCAGTGTGGACGGACGAGATCTCGGAACGGCGTACAACGGCGACATGATCATCATCGAACGCGGATTCGCACAGGTTCGTTTCATCGACATTTCGGGTACGTCGTTCCCCCGGCGCGTGAAGGACAAGTTCCATCTCAACGAGGACAGAAGGTCGGTGAGCGGCTGAATGCTCGATGAGTTGAAGGTTCAGAACCTCGGCATCCTCGATGATGTCAACATCGAGCCTGGTCCGGGATTGGTGGTCGTCAGCGGTGAGACCGGCGCAGGAAAGACCATGCTCCTCGGAGCGTTGCGCCTGTTGATGGGCCAACGCGTGCCCACCGACACGATCGGGCCACGGGCAGGAGAAGCCATGGTCGAGGGCCGGTTCGTCATCGATCAGGAGGAAACGGTGCTTGCACGGCGCGTCGCACATGGACGGAGCCGCGCCTACATCGACGGGCACATGGTGCCGGCGCGTGTGCTCGAACAGCGGACGCAGTCGCTCATCGAGATCATTGGCCAGCACGATCGGCTGAAGTTCGCCCGGCCGGGTGCGATGCGCAACTTCGTCGACGCCGGGGGGATCTCGCGTTCCGCGCTCGAGCTCTACCGGGACGCATGGCGCAAGGTGAAGGGACTCGAAGCAGACCTTGCGGCACTTGGAGGCGACCGTCGTGCCTTGGAACGCGAACGCGATCTCCTCTCGTACCAGCACAACGACATCATGTCTGCCGGTTTCCAGGCCGGCGATGACGAAACCTTGCACCAAAGTGTCGTTCGCCTGCGCAATGCAGGGGAACTGACCGAGCGCCTCTCGAGAGTACAGGCGGCACTCGAAGAAGCCATGACGGCCGCCGGATCGGCGATCGACGAATTGAGGGCCGTCGCAAGCCTCGACCCGTCGACGGCCCCACTGGTCACCGAAACCGACGAGGTGGCCGTACGTGCGAGTGAAGTGTTCACCCAGGTGCGCCTGCTCATGGAAGGTATCGAGCACGATCCTGCCGCACTCGAGCTGCTGGAACAGCGCATTGCACGCCTGTCCGATTTGCGTCGCAAGTACGGCGCCACGCTCGACGATGTGCTCAGTTTCGGTGCGCAGGTGCACGACAGACTCGAGCAGTTGGATCGACTCTTGAGCCGGGCGGATGCGACCGGAGACGAGCTGGACGAAGCGAGGAAAGAACTCTCGGCGGCGGGCAGAGCCCTCCTCCTCGCTCGGCAGCAGGCGGCAGCCGGCATCGAGGCGGAAGCGGCGGAGCACCTTCGCGAACTGGGGTTCTCCAACGCCACGCTTCATCTGGTGGTGGAGGATGCAGAAGCCGGGGCGAACGGAGCCGACACCGTCCACGTTCTCTTCGCGTCGGATGACCGGCTGACCCCCGGACCCATCGATCGTGTTGCATCCGGAGGAGAGCTGAGCCGAATCGTGCTTGCTCTTCACCTGGCTGCAGACGTCGGACGCGTTCCCATCGTCGCCTTCGACGAGATCGACGCGGGCGTCGGCGGCGAGACGGCGCTTGCGCTGGGGAGGAAGCTGGCGAAACTCGCGATCAACCGTCAGGTACTTTGTGTCACACACCTTCCGCAGGTCGCCGCCTTCGCGGAGCGCCACTTCGTCGTCACCAGGGATGGGACCCGAGCACGCGTCGAGAGCGTGGAGGGGGACGACCGGTTGCGGGAGTTGTCGAGGATGCTGGCCGGACTACCCGAATCGGAGCAGGGTCAGAGGCATGCCGAAGAGCTGATCGCCACTGCGCAGGGATATGATGGCTGAGTTCGCCTCCGGGCTGCTACGCTGACGTCCCGTGGCGAAGTACGTGTTCGTAACGGGTGGTGTGGTCTCCAGTCTCGGGAAGGGGATCACCGCATCCTCCCTTGGAAGACTCCTCAAAGCACGGGGTCTGCGCGTCGTAAACCAGAAGCTGGATCCGTACATCAACGTCGATCCTGGAACGATGAACCCCTTCCAACATGGCGAGGTGTTCGTTACCGACGATGGCGGAGAAACCGACCTCGACCTCGGGCACTACGAGCGTTTCACCGGTGAGAACCTCCGTCGTGATTCCAACGTCACGACCGGTTCCGTGTACCTGTCCGTCATCCAGAAGGAACGTCGTGGTGATTATCTCGGCGGCACCGTGCAGGTGATCCCGCACATCACAAACGAGATCAAATCCCGGATCCGGCGAATCGGCGATCGCGACGACATCGACGTGGTCATCACGGAGGTGGGTGGCACCGTTGGCGACATCGAGAGCCTGCCGTTCCTGGAGGCGATCCGCCAACTTCGCAAAGATCTCGGAGAGCACAACACCGTGTATGTCCACGTGACACTCGTTCCCTACATCTCGGCCTCGGAGGAACTGAAGACCAAACCGACACAGCATTCGGTGGCCGAGCTGCGAAGCCGTGGCATCCACCCCGACGTGATCGTCATCCGGTCCGACCGCGAGGTCGGGGCCGACGCCATCCAAAAGATCAGCCTCTTTTGTGATGTCGATCGTGAAGCCGTCATCAACGCTCTAGATGCTCCCAGCATCTACGAGGTCCCCCTCGCATTGCACGCGGCCGGTCTCGACGACGTCGTCACCAGACGCCTCGACCTGGAGACGCCGCCTCCCGACCTCGCCAACTGGAGCGCAATGGTCGAACGTGCGCGAAAGGCCACCAGGCCCGTCACGATCGGCCTCGTAGGCAAGTATGTCGATCTGCCGGACGCATACCTGTCGGTCGTCGAGGCCCTGCGCCACGCTGCCGCCGGTACGGATGTGAAGCTCGACCTGAAATGGATTCCGAGCGACGACATGGGCGGGCTTCTCGCTCCTGAGCATCTTGCGGGCGTGGATGGCATCGTGGTCCCGGGGGGATTCGGGATTCGAGGAATCGAAGGAAAGATCTCGGCCATCCGATACGCGCGGGAGACCGGTATCCCGTTCCTTGGCTTGTGCCTCGGATTGCAGTGTGCCGTCATCGAGTTCTCCCGGTCGGTTCTCGGCTTGGCGGACGCCGACAGCGCCGAATTCAACCCGACGACGACAAACCCGGTCATCGATCTGATGGAGAGCCAGCAGGATGTCTCGGACATGGGTGGAACCATGCGACTTGGTCTCTACCCGGCGAAGCTTGCAGAAGGGTCTCTCGCCCGCCGTCTCTACGAGCAGGAGCTGATCTACGAACGCCATCGGCACCGTTACGAGGTGAACAACCGGTACCGCAAAGATCTCGAGAACGGCGGCATGCGACTTTCGGGCACCGCCCCAGACGACTCGCTGGTGGAGATCATCGAGCTTCCCGGGCACCCGTTCTTCATCGCATCGCAGTTCCATCCCGAATTCAAGTCGAGGCCAGATGAGCCACATCCGCTGTTCCTCGGCCTGATTCGCGCCGCGATCGCGAGGAGGGCGACAGCCGGTCCCGCCGTCGAGACGGTCGGGATTCCAGAACCGCAAAACCGGTGAAGTCGCTGCGCCTGATCGGTCGACGATTCCTCGCCGCCGGCTCGTTCCTCGACTTCGAACGGCTGCACTACGCCGCCTCCGACGGCCGCCATGCCGCCAGAGAGATCGTGCACCATCCCGGCGCCGTCGCCGTCGTTCCGGTCTTGGGAGACGAGGTCATTCTGATCGCCCAGGATCGAATTCCGGTCGGAGATCGGCTGCTGGAGATCCCTGCGGGTAAACGCGACAAGACCGATGAGCCGCTCGAAGTGACTGCCATACGAGAATGTGAAGAGGAGATCGGCTTTCGACCGCGACGTTTGACACCGCTGGGCAGTTTCTATACGACCCCGGGTTTCAGTGACGAGAGGATCTGGTTGTTCAAGGGCGAAGATCTGGAAGCGGTGCCGGTCCGACCGCAGGGACCGGAGGAAGAGATGGCGGAGATCGTGCGCCTGCCAATCTCCGAAGCGCTGCGTAGGGTTGACGATGGAGAGATCCTGGATGTGAAGACCTTGATCGGACTTCACTCGTTGAGAAGGGAGTTCAGACCGTGATCATTGGAGTGCCCCGAGAGATCAAACCAGGGGAGCATCGCGTTGCCATCACCCCCGTCGGTGTCCGTGAGCTCGTCGGCCGTGGCCACCGGGTCGTCGTCGAGACCCACGCGGGGGAAGGTTCGACGATCCACGACGTCGAGTACGAAGATCAAGGCGCCCAGATCGCCGCATCTGCTCGAGAGGTCTTCGAGATCGCCGATCTCATCCTCAAAGTGAAAGAGCCGCAGCTGCCCGAGGTTGCGATGCTGCATGCAGAGCAGGTGCTGTTCACCTATCTGCATCTGGCCGCCCATCCGGACCTGACGTCAGAGATGCTCCAGCGGGACATCATCGGCATCGCGTACGAAACCGTCGAACTTCCCAGTGGAGCGCTACCGCTGCTCGCTCCGATGTCGGAGGTGGCCGGGAGGATGGCGACGCAGGCCGGTGCCTACTTCTTGGAGAAGGCACACGGTGGACGGGGTGTGCTGCTTGGCGGTGTCCCGGGGGTCATGCCGGCAAAAGTCGTCATCATCGGCGCAGGCATGGCCGGCACCAACGCAGCGATGATGGCCGCAGGCCTCGGTGCCAGAGTGGTCGTGCTCGACAAGGACGCGGCAAAGCTGCAGGCCCTGGATGCCCTCTATCGTGGGCGTATCCTGACTCTCTCCTCGAACATGCTGACCCTCGAGGAACAGGTGCGGGACGCGGACCTTGTCATCGGCGCGGTGCTGCTCCCGGGAGCATCCGCTCCCAAGTTGGTGACCGAGACGATGGTGAAGGAGATGAAACGCGGCTCCGTACTCGTCGACATCGCGATCGATCAGGGCGGGTGTTTCGAAACGAGCAGAGAAACGACACACCATGACCCCACCTACATACTCCATGAGGTCGTTCACTATGCCGTCGGAAACATCCCGGGCGCCGTTCCACACACCTCGACCTACGCACTCACCAACGCGACCCTGCCTTACGTGCTGGCGCTGGCCGACGATGGGGTTTCAGGAGCCGTTGCCAGACATCCCGAGTTGCTGTTGGGGCTGAACATCATCGGCCCGGCCATCGTCCATCGAGCCGTGGCAAAGAGCCTCGAGTTGGAATACACAGATCCAACACCGATCCTCGACCGCCGGCCGAATTGATGCGAAGGTGGATGCGACAAGCACCCAGGAAGGAGTCGAGGAATACCTCGCATCGCTGGTAAGTGAGCGAGGTCTCTCGGCAAATACGGTAGCTGCGTATCGCCGCGACCTCGAGCGGTATCTGACGTTCCTCGATGGTCGGGCCAGTACGGCCGGGTCGGTCGTCGAGTTCGTCTCGATGCTCCACGGATCGTCATTGGCTCCGTCCACCGTCGCCCGCAAGGTGGCAGCCCTTCGAGGCCTACACCGCTTCCTGGTGGCCGAGGGTTCCAGTGCCGAAGATCCGACGGTTTTGATCGAGACGCCAAAACTCCCACGCAGTCTGCCCAAGGCCCTCACGGTGCAAGAAGTGCTGAGCCTGCTGGACGCACCCGATGTATCTTCTCCGCTCGGCCGCAGAGACCGGGCATTACTCGAGTTCATGTACGCAACCGGTGCACGCGTCTCCGAGACGACCGGCATCGACATGGAGGCGATCGACCTCGAAGAGCGGACGGCCCTCGTGACCGGCAAGGGTTCCAGGCAACGAGTCGTCCCGATCGGATCGTACGCGGTCGAGGCCATTCGGGCCTATCTGCCCGACCGCATGGAGTTGAAGTCGGGACGCCCGGATCCGGGTGCTCTCTTCCTCAGTGCCAGAGGGCGAAGGCTGAGCCGGCAGGGCGTATGGCTGATCGTGCGAACTCTGGCGCAGCGGGCGGGTATCACCCCGGATCGCGTTTCTCCCCATGTGCTTCGGCACTCGGCGGCGACCCACATGGTGGAAGGGGGAGCGGACCTGAGAACGGTCCAGGAAATGTTGGGGCACGCTAGTATCTCAACCACACAGGTGTACACCAAGGTCTCTCCTCAACACCTTTACGAGGTGTACGTTATGTCGCACCCACGGAGCAGGTGAACACACAATGGACGATATCCGTTCGACACTCACGAGGGAACGCGAAGAGCTGGTTCGTCAGCTCGAAGAGTTCGGCGCGACCGATCGCGGCAACCTTCGTTCAGACGTTCAGTTTTCAGGATCCTTCGCGGACGCCGGTGCCGCCACTGCCGAACGCAGTGAGGTGATCGGTATCGTCCAGAGCCTCGCACGCCGGGTTCGGATGGTCGATCGAGCACTTGCCAAGATGGACGAAGGCACCTACGGAACCTGTGACCGTTGTGGCGAACCGATCCCGGAAGCCCGTCTCGAGGCTCGGCCAGAATCTGTGCTCTGCGTCGAGTGTAAGTCCCGTTCTTGAGTCCGATCGTCCAAGGTCTGATCTTCATCGCGGCGCTGGCGCCGTCGGTCATCCTGCATGAAGTGGCTCACGGCTGGGTAGCGGAACGTTTCGGTGATACCACTGCACGAGACGCGGGCCGAATCACCCTGAATCCACTCGTTCACATCGATCCGCTGGGAACGGTCATCCTTCCGGCCGTGCTTGCACTGACGGGTGCGCCGGTGTTCGGATGGGCCAAGCCTGTCCCTGTCGTTCCAGCGCGTCTCCACAGGCCGGTACGAGACATGGCGATCGTCGGTCTGGCCGGACCGACCACCAACGCGATCCTCGCTCTGCTGGCGGGCCGGCTGCTCCTGCCGGTCGTTTCCGGTTGGGTTGCCGTCGCCGTCTGGGCGTTTGCCTATGTCAACGTCGTGCTTGCGATCTTCAATCTCCTTCCGGTCCCACCACTGGACGGTAGCCGTCTCCTACCGCTCCTTCTGGGTACGCGGGGTCGCAGCACATGGGCGGCCATCGAGCCGTTCGGCCTCTTGATCATCTTCGCTCTCCTGTTCATTCCCAAGTTCTCGGTGTTGCTGATGGCACCGATCAAGGCGCTCGCGCGAGTTGCAGGACTCCTATGAATGCTCTCCGATACTGGGGGCATCTGGCGCGGCGGTTTCTCGAAGCCCTCACTGCTCGCCCTCTCGACGAGCAGGCGAAGAAAGAAGTCTCGGAGCTGCTGCGATCCGACGCCGAGAAGAGGGCCTTCTTCGACCAACCCGTTGCAGACCAGCAGCATGGTCTGGCGGCAGCAAGACTGGTGATGGACAGGATCGATCTCCGGCGGGCGGCCCTGCTGCACGATATCGGGAAGCACGAGGCCGGACTCGGGGTCTGGGGGAGATCGGTGGCGACCGCCCTCGTGGCGCTCCACATCAAGGTCCGCGGTCGTTTCCGAAGGTATCTCGATCACGGGATCATCGGCGCCGCCATCCTGCAAGAACTCGGTGCCGAAGCGATAGTTGTCGATTTCGCCAGATATCATCAAGCTGGGCGGCCACCGACGATCCCGCCAGACGACTGGGATACGTTGCAGCGCGCCGACAGAAAAGCGCGAACCCTGTTCATGAGGGCAATACGATGAGGGCGCCGTGAAGACCTACGAAGTCAAAACCCCCGTGTTCGAAGGACCTCTCGATCTCCTCCTGCAACTTATCACAAGACACCAGGTGGAGATCACCGCGGTGAGCCTCGTCGACCTCGTGGATGAATACCTGGAAACGTTGCAGGCGCTCGAGCAACTCGACATGGAGGTTACGAGTGAGTTCGTCCTCATCGCCTCCACCTTGATCCAGCTCAAGGCACGCCGCCTGCTCCCCACAGACGAGGGTGTGGACCTGGATGAGGAACTCGAACTCATGGAAGAACGGGACCGCCTCCTCTCACGTCTGCTCGCGTGCGTGACGTTCAGAGACGTCGCCGCGGTGATCGCGTACCGCATGGAAGAAGCGGGACGGTACGTATCGCGCGCCGGTGGCCTGGACTTCTCGCCGCTACGCAAGCCACCCGAAACGGTACTCACGATCGGAGCGCAAGGCCTTGCTGCTCTTGCCACACGTCTCCTCGACACAACCGAGGTGGAACCTGATCTCGATCACCTCGATCTGGATCTCCCCTCGGTAGGTGAGGCGATGGTGGATCTCAGGAACCGGGTCGTCACCGCCGCCGAGGCAGACTTCTCCGACCTCGTTGCACATACAGAGAGAACCGTGGAGATCGTCGCCTACTTCCTGGCACTGCTGGAATTGGCGCGCTGGGGGGTTGTGGAGGCAAACCAGGCCGGCTGGCTGTCGGAGATTCATGTCAGAGCGACCGAGACCGAATCATGGGAGGAGGTCGTCAGTGAGTGGGAGTGAGACTACGGCCGTCTCGGTGCTCGAAGCGATTCTGTTCGTGGCCGAGGAGCCGGTGCCCGTCGAGGAGCTGGCAGAGGTGTTGGAGATGAGCACCGATCGGGTGGAGTCTGAACTCGCCAATCTTGCCCTCGAACTGGATCAGAGGGGCTCAGGCCTGGTCGCACGCACCGTCGGAGGTGGCTGGCGCCTGTACGCCAGACCCGGCGTACGGGCCTACTTGGAGCGCTATGCAACCACCGCAAGCGCTACGCGGCTCTCTCCGGCGGCGCTCGAAGTCCTCTCCATCGTCGCCTACAAGCAGCCGGTATCACGCGGGCAGATCGGAGAGATTCGTGGTGTCGATTCCGGTTCGGCGGTTCGGACCCTGGAGCGGCGAGGCCTGATCGAAGAACGCGGGCGCCTCTCGGTGCCAGGGAACCCGGCCGTGTACGGTACCTCTGCCCTCTTTCTCGAGAAGCTCGGCATCGGCTCACTCGACGATCTTCCGCCACTCGCCGATCACGTCCCGCCTTCGCAGGTCGTCGAATCGCTCGAGGACACCTTTCGTACAGACCTGTGAACGAACGCCTCCAGAAACTCATCGCTCATTCGGGACTCACCTCGCGCCGCGGAGCCGAGGAACTCATACGGCAGGGGAGGGTGACGGTCGATGGTGCAGCCGCACACCTGGGGCAGAAGATCGACCCTGAGCAGGCATCCGTCTTGGTCGATGGGGTTCCACTCCCCGTGGCACCAGGTCTCGTCTACTACCTCCTCAACAAGCCGTCGGGGGTCGTCAGCACGGCGAGCGACCCTCAGGGCCGCCGGACGGTTGTCGAGATCATCGGTGATCACATGAGACTCTATCCGGTAGGGCGACTGGACGTGGACTCCGAGGGGCTGCTCATCCTCACGAACGACGGAGACCTCGCCCACCTGTTGACGCATCCGAAGTTCGAAGTCACCAAGACATACACGGTGCTGGTCGACACGAACCCGACCGCCCGTCAACTCCGGGATCTGCAGGAAGGTGTCGAGCTGGAGGACGGGCCTGCGGCAGCACTCTCCGCACGGGTGATCGATCGTTCGAAGGGACAGGCGTTGATCGAGATTGTGATGGGCGAGGGACGCAAGCGGGAAGTGCGCCGGATGTGTGACGAGGTCGGCCTGCCCGTTTTGAGACTCGTCCGGACGGCCATCGGTCCCCTGCGCGATCGTTCCCTTCGCCCCGGATCGTTCCGGTCATTGACCATTGAGGAAGTGCGAAGCCTCTATGGGGCAGCGATCCCGTGAGGCGCTGCATCAGGCCGACCACCGCCCGGGGAGAGATCACCGTTCCTGGATCACGAAGCATCGCGAACCGGGTCCTGGTGGCAGCGGCCCTCGCCGAGGGAGTGAGCATCATTCGGGGGGTTCCCGTCTGTGACGACACAGAGGCGATGATCTCCGGACTGCGCAGTCTCGGTGTGACGATCCGCAGGGAAGGCAACGAGCTCCGGGTCACAGGAACAGGCGGGAGAATAGGCAGGCCCGGAGCGATCGTCGATGCGATGGCCTCTGGCACGACCGCACGGTTCCTGACTGCTGTCGCATGCCTCGGCGGGCAACAGGCCGTCGTTGACGGTGTGAAGCGGCTACGCGAACGACCTCTACGACCTCTCGTCGAGGCGCTTGGGAACGCGGGGGCACACATCCATGGGACACACCTCCCCATCGTTGCCGGGGGGAGCAGACTCACGGGCGGCAGTCTCGAAGTGGATGCCTCGGCGTCGAGCCAGTTCGTCTCTGCACTGGCCCTCATTGCGCCTGTGGTCGACGGAGGTCTCTCGATCAGGTGGAGTGAACTCGTGTCGAGGCCTTTCGTCGAGATGACGGTGGAAGTCATGGCGATCTTTGGCGTCACGGCGGAACTGTCCGACCGTGTTCTGGTCATCCCGGCGGGAGCCGCTTATCGGGCGGCCGAGATGTCGGTCCCCCCCGATGCCGCATCTGCCGTATACCCGGCTCTGGCCGCTGCCATCACCGGAGGCAGCGTCGTGATCGAAGGGCTGCGACCGGCACCTTCCCAGGCGGACCTGCGAGTGTTCGAGGTTCTCGAGCAGATGGGCTGCCGTATCGTATGGAGCGAAACGGGCGTGAGCGTGGACGGTCCTGAACGACTGCGTTCCGTGAACGTGGACATGGGTAGTGCCCCGGACGGAGCCCTCGCCGTGGCGATCGCAGCAGCATGTGCCGATGGGACATCGACGATCCGTGGACTCGGCACGCTTGCGGCAAAGGAAAGTGACCGCATTGCCGGACTCGCCGAAGGGTTGACAGCCATAGGGGCCGTCGTCGAGGCCCATACCGCAGGCCTTTCGATCACTTCCGGCGATTCTCGTGGTGCAACCATCGATCCGCGCGCTGATCATCGGATGGCGATGGTGTTCTCCGTCGCCGGGATCGCCAACGAAGGGGTGTGCGTCGAGGACACGAACTGTGTGAGCAAGACGTGGCCCGACTTCTATGAAGAGATGGGACGGATCTGTGGCTCAGACTGGGCATATCCAGCCCCCCAGGAGTCCACCGAGTGATACCGCTGCGTGGCTCGGAGTCTGGACCGGTTCTCCGCCGACGACCCGGTCCGCCCTCGGCCAGAGCCCCGAAGAGACCTCCCGGAACCCCCTCCGTCCTCGGCCAGGACCTCGAGGACACCTCCCGCAACGCTCGCCGGGGCCGGCGTCGGGCGGAACGGGGAGTGCGGAGAAGTCGCGAACGTTTCCCGCCCAGGCACTAGGGTTGCCCCGCCATGGAGCATCTCGTGATAGCCATCGACGGACCGGGCGGATCCGGCAAGACGACGGTAAGTCGAGCGCTCGCAAATGCTCTCGGCGTAGCACATCTGGATACCGGTGCGTTCTATCGGGCAGTCACCTTGGCGGCGCTTCGGGCCGGAATCACCACAGGGCCGGACCTGGCGGCTCTCGCAGAGCGCATCGATCTGCGCTACGAGGACGGGCACATGTATCTCGATGGGGAAGATGTGTGCGAGGAGATCCGTTCGCCTCCCGTCGATGTCTTCGTGTCCGCGGTCAGTGCCGAGCCCGGCGTGCGCAGAGCAATGGTGGAACGTCAACGGCGTTGGGTCGAGCGTCATGGTGGTCGGGCCGTCGTCGAGGGCCGGGACATCGGCACGGTGGTCTTCCCGGACGCGGAACTCAAGATCTTTCTCGTTGCACGCCCGGAGGTGAGGGCTGCACGGCGCGCGAGCGAACTCGAAGCCCCCGGGGTGGAGAACGTACAGGTGGAGCTCGCGCGGCGTGATCAGCTGGACTCCTCTCGTGCCGTGTCGCCCCTGTGCGCGGCGGAAGATGCGATCAGGCTCGACACTTCGGACCTGAGTGTGGTCGATGTCGTCGGACACATCCTGACTCTGCTCTGAGAAGGCTCCTGCTTCAGGTGTTCAGCGCGCCAAGCGCTTCCGTCGCCGTCCAGGTCCGATCCTCTTGGAGTGGTCCGGGCTCGCCCGGACTGCGGGCGCAGAACCCCCCTTCGACCGCGAACTGCAGCGCGGTCAGGAACCCTCTCAGCTGGCGCGGAAGCGGAAAGTACTCATCTTCATCGGTGACACGTGCCAACACGTGTCCGTTGCGTGGTGCAATCCGGTCGATCACCTCACGAACGAGGTGATCGGGCGCCGAAGCGCCGGCCGTGACCCCAACGACGTCGATCCCCTCCAACCAGCGATCCTCGATCTGGCCGGCCGAGTCCACCCTGTACGCGGGCGTTCCCGCGCGCCGGGCGACTCTCACCAGGGCCCTCGTGTTCGACGAGGTCTCAGATCCGACGACGAGAATGAGGTCCGCCCGCTTCGCGAGGTCTTTGACGGCCTCCTGCCGGTTCGTGGTGGCATAACAGAGGTCACTTCGCCGGGCGGTGCGAAGTCCGGAGAATCGATTGGACGCTGCTTCGAGGACGGCTTCCCATTCGTGTAGTCCCAGGGTGGTCTGTGCGAGAAGCGCCACACGAGACTCGTCACCCGGCTCGAAGGTACCGAGTCCGCCGTCCGGTTCGATGAGCGTGATGGCGTCTGGTGCCTCCGCGACGGTGCCGATGGCTTCATCATGTCCTTCATGGCCTACATAGATGATGTCGAACCCTCGTTCGGCCATGCGCCTGACCTCATGATGCACCTTGGTGACCAGCGGGCAGACGGCGTCGATGACGACACCCGCCCACGTCTGAGCGGCCAGCACGACTTCCGGGGACGATCCGTGGGCGGACAGCATGAGTGGAGCACCCTGAGGCACCTGGGCGATATCGTCGACGAAGACCACGCCGACTTCTTCGAACGCACCGACGACCCACTCGTTGTGCACGATTTCGTGGTAGCAGTAAACGGGAGGATCGAAGACGCGAATCATCCATGTGAGCGCTTTGATGGCCATCTCCACACCGGCACAGAAACCGCGTGGCTCGGCGAGGAGTACCTGATCGACCATGGCGCGATGGTAACGATGTGCTTGGAGAACCGGCACCCTGCCTATCCTTGCCGGACCAAGGAGGGCCAGTGAGCCGCATGCCCGTGGTCGCCGTCGTAGGGCGTCCAAACGTCGGAAAGTCCAGCATCGTCAACCGGATCCTCGGTCGGCGGATGGCCGTCGTGCAAGAAGACCCCGGCGTCACCAGGGATCGCAGAGAGTTTCGAGCCGAATGGGTCGGACGGGAGTTCCTGCTGGTCGATACCGGCGGATGGGAGCTCAATCCCAGTGAGGAACTCGTCGCCGCGATCTCCGCCCAGGCCGAGGCGGCGCTCGGAGCTGCCGATGTCGTCTTGCTCGTTCTCGACGCGACTGCAGGAATCACCGCCGATGATGCTCAGGTGGCGTCGCTCTTGCGTGGCGCCCCCAACGAGGTGATCGTGGTCGCCAACAAGGTCGATGGACCCCGCCAGGATGTCGACACGGCAGACTTGTGGCAGCTCGGACTCGGCGAACCGATGCCGATCAGCGCCCTTCACGGTCGTGGGATAGGGGATCTTCTGGATCGCGTCGTAGCCGCCTTTCCCGAAGATGTCGGCAAGACGCACGAAGACCTGCAGACTCTGGCGATCATCGGACGCCCGAACGTTGGCAAGTCGACATTGCTGAACCGTCTCGTCGGAGAGGAACGAGTCCTCGTGTCTCCCGTGCCGGGAACCACTCGGGATCCGATCGACGCGATAGTCGAGCTGGGGGAGCGGCGTTTCAAGGTGGTGGATACCGCCGGCATCCGGCGTACCCCCAAGGTGAAGGATCCCGCCGATTTCTATTCCGTCTTGCGCGCCAAAGGAGCGCTTGAGGAAGCGGATGTCGCCCTTCTGCTCATCGACACGGTCGAAGGTGTTGCGCAGCAGGACCAACGGATCGCTCAGGCTGCGGCCGAATCAGGCGCGGGTCTGATCGTTCTGCTGAACAAGTGGGATGCGGCCGACCTCGAACAACGCGAAACCGTCACGCGTGATGTTGCCGACCGTCTCCAGTTCGTGGGATGGGCTCCTCTCTTGCGAGTGTCCGCGCTCACCGGAGCGCGCCTACATCGACTCGCTCCAGCCGTTGATCGAGTACTCGAGTCCAGAGAGTTCCGGATTCCGACAGGGACGCTGAACCGGCTCATCAGGCAATGGCAGGCGAGTCATCCACCTCCGGTAAGGAAGGGGCGCCGCCCTCGAATCCTCTACGCGGTCCAGGCAGGGACCTCTCCTCCGACCATCATCCTCTTCGTGTCGGGAAACGAACCCGGTGTCGACTACCTGCGCTATCTCGAGAATCGCCTCCGCGCAGAGTTCGGGTTCGAAGGAACCCCGATCAAGATCTTCGCGAGGCGCCGCAAAGGTCGATCAGGGTAGGATGCGGCGGACACGAGAAAGGACACCGATGCGTTCCGTTTACGCGATTTCAGGCGGTGTATCCAAGTTTGCCAAGGCACGTCCGGACAAGACGTTCCAGGCGGTGATCAAGGAAGCCTACGACGAGGCCATCAGCGACCTCGGGCTCGACTTCCGGACCTTCACCGGTGTGGCGGATGGATCAGTCGCCTCCTACTTCTCCGACCACTTCTCCCGTCAACTCATGGCGGGCATCATGGCGCAGGATTATCTGGGCCTGCTTCCCAAGCCCAGTCACAGGGTCGAAGGCGGCGGGGCGACAGGAGGACTCTGCTTCCAGGAAGCATGGAAGTCGGTTGCCTCGGGCGACATGGACGTCTGCGTCGCCTACGGCTTCGAGACGATGAGCCACGTCGAGACGTGGAAGGGAAACGAGTTCATTGCACTCGCCTCCGATGTCTCGTGGGACTATCCGGTGGGGGGATTTTACTCCGGCTACTACGCCATGATGGTGTCGCGCCACATGAAGGAGTTCGGCACCACTCCGGAGCAGATGGCTGCCGTGTCGGTCAAGAACCATCGCAACGCCTACTTCAATCCTTACGCCCAGAAGCGGAACAGGTACACGATCGAAGACGTGCGCAATGCTCCGATGGTTGCCTGGCCGCTCACGCGCCTCGACATCTGCGTGATGTCCGACGGCGCGGCGGTGACGATCCTCGCCTCGGAAGAGGGACTGGCAAGGATCGAGCAGGCGGGGGGCCGGGTGCGACGCCCTCTCGTCAAGGTCGCAGGGATCGGCCGCGGTACCGACGCGATGCGGATGTCGGATCGGCCACATGTCGGCTACGACACGTTCATGCGCGAATACGCGACCGAACAGGAGAAGAGTTCTGACGAAACGCTCTCGTATTACAAGGAACTGTGGGATCACGGGACACGTTATCCGGGAGTGCACTCGTTCAGGGCCGGTCGGAGCGCCGGCAACATGGCGTACAAGCGAGCAGGCATCGTCAACCCGCTCGAAGATCTGGACTTCGTCGAGTTGCACGACGCGTATACGTCCTCGGAGATACAGACCTATGAAGACCTTGGCCTCTGCCGATATGGAGAGGGGGGCCCGTTCGCCGCATCCGGAAAGGCGTTCCTCCCGGGAATCGACTACGGCCTGGACCTGCCCGACGATCCGGTACTACCTGTCAACCCCTCCGGAGGCCTGATCGCCTGCGGGCATCCGGTCGGCGCGACGGGGCTCATGCAGGCGGTCTTCTCCATGTGGCAACTCCAAGGCACGATCAACGAACATTTCGGCGATGCGACCCTCCAGGTGCAGGATGCCAGGAGGGGAGCAATCCATTCGCACGCCGGGACGGGTACCTACGTGACGGTGAGCATTCTCGAAAGGGAGGACTGACATGGCAAAACTGCCCGAACGCCGCCCGGAGACCCTCGGTGGGTACATCGTTCACGGAATCCCCTTCCCCGTCCAGACCGATGCGGACGCCCTGGCGTTCCTCAAGAAGATGGCACCCATCCAGATCGAGCAGGGGTACTCGATCACCTATCTGCACTCCTACGGCCAGGACAGCCCCTGGTTTGCCGGAGCGACGAACAAAAAGCTGCTCGCAAGCCGTGATCCGGAGACCGGCTACACGTATGCGACGCCGCGGGGCCACGATATGTACACGGGCGAAGAAACCGAGTGGGTGGATATCACGGATCGGAAGGCCTCGGTGCATGCCGTCACGGTCTGCTACTTCGGATCCGAAGAGTTCCTTCCCGAGACTCCGTACGTGCTCGCGTTGATCCAATACGAGGGTGTGGACACGCTGTTCCTCACGAGGCTGATGGGTGTCGATCCCGACGCAGTCTCACTCGATTGGATCGACATGGAAGTGAAGCCCCGCTTCCTGCGCAACTCGAAACTCAAGCCGACGGACGTCTATTTCGTCCCGGCCTGAGACAGCCGATGCCGGGGAGGACACTCGCCCTCCCCGGCCGTTCGGGCTGCAAACCATCACCGCCAGGATCACGGTGCATCCACCTGCCGGATCATCCAGGGGACGGTCTCGCCGGTGCATGAGGTCACCCTGCAGGCAGGTATGATGCAGGTCCTCGGGCTGTGGCGCAGCTTGGTTAGCGCGCTTGACTGGGGGTCAAGAGGTCGCCGGTTCAAATCCGGCCAGCCCGACCACCGGATACCCCTGTAAGAGCAGGGGTATCTGCACGTTGAAGAACTCGACCGCAAGCGGATGGGCCTCGGGCGCCCACCTTCGGCGGGCACTATCGGCACGGCGCCGTGTCCAAGACCGCGCGGCTGCCACCGATCGCGCGATTCCTGCCGCGTCAAGGTTCACCTCCCGTTCAACTTCCGGCCATCGTGAGGTCACCACGGACCCCTAACGTCCCCCACGACAGATGACACCGGTTACCCCGCGGAACGACGCGGAACACCGCATCGACGAGGAGGAAAGATGTCGGACGATCAACCAAGAAGAAGGATGTCGCGCACGATACGCATCGGAGTGTTCGTCGCCGCGATGACGCTCATTGCCGCGGCATGCTCGAATTCATCGGGATCGGCCGCCGCTCCGGCCCCTGCCGGCGACGGAACCACGAGCGCCGCCCCGGCCCTCGCCGGCACGCTGAACGGCGCCGGCGCCACGTTCCCCGCCCCCATCTACCTGGAATGGATCGGTGCATACCAGAAGCAGTTCCCCGACGTTCGTGTCAACTACCAGGCGATCGGCTCCGGTGGCGGGGTGCAGAACTTCATCCAACAGACCGTCGACTTTGCGGGGACGGATGCCTATCTCACCGATGACGAGCTGGCCCAGGCGTCTCAGAACGGGACCGTCTACCACATCCCCACCGTCTTCGGCGCCGTCGTGCCCGCGTACAATCTCTCTGGTGTCGACGGCCTCACACTCGATTGCGACAGTCTGGCCGGCGTCTTCCTGGGTACGATCACCCGGTGGAACGACCCGGCGATCGTCGCCCTCAACCCGAAAGCAACCCTGCCCGACGAGGACATCCAGATCGTCCACCGCTCCGACGGATCGGGGACGACCAACGCCTTCACGCTCTACCTCGACACCTGCAACACGCAGTGGCATGACACCGTCGGGTACGGCAAGGACGTCGAATGGCCCGTCGGTGTGGGCGGCAAGGGCAACGACGGCGTCGCCGCGGCAATCTCCAACACCGAGGGATCACTCGGCTACGTCGAACTGGCCTACGCCACCCAGACCGGCCTCCAGATCACCTCGATGGTGAACAAGTCGGGCAATGTCATCGAGCCGAGCCTCGAATCAACCGCCGCAGCCGCCGACGGCGTCGTCTTCCCCGACGACCTGCGATTCACCCTGGCCGACACCGCCGCACCCCAAGGCTGGCCCATCGCCACCGCCACATGGATCCTTGCCTACGGCAACATGGCGGAGGACAAGGCGCAGCTCCTGCGGTCGTGGTTGACCTGGGCACTGACCGAGGGAGATGATGCAGCGCGGGCCCTCGACTACGCCCCGATCCCCGACTCACTGCAGAAGAAAGCCCTCGCCTTCGTCAACCAGATCGGTGCCGGCTGACCGAACCGCACAGCGTGAACCGGGCCGCACGGACCGTCTCCGAGCGGCCCGGTTCACGCGGCACAGATCACGGAGGCATCCATGACCAACAGCAGTGGCGAACCCGGCGCACAGGTACGCCGACCGATCGTCGATCGCCCTCGACGTCGAGGCGATCGCGTCTTTCGCCGCGTCGCCTTGATATCGGCGGCCGTCGTGCTGCTCCTCCTCGCCATCATGATCGTGTCGACCACCATCGCCTCGCTCCCCGTATGGCGATCCCAAGGCTTCATCGGATTCCTCCTCGGGATGCGCTGGGTACCGAACAAGGGCATCTTCGGGGCGTTCCCGTTCATCTACGGTACGGTCGTCACCGCGCTCATCGGCGTCCTTGTCGGTGTGCCCATCAGTGTCCTCATCGCTCTCTACATCTCGGAGGTCGCCACCCCCAAGGTTGCCGGTCCCGTGTCGTACCTCATCGACCTGCTCGCCGCCATCCCTTCGGTCGTCTACGCCCTCTGGGGCATCTTCGTTTTCGTCCCCTACGTTGTGAAGCCCGTCTCCGATGCTCTCGCCCGATACCTGGGCTGGACAGGCATCTTCGAGGGTCCTGTCTTCGGCCTGTCCTACCTCTCGACCGGACTCGTCCTCTCGATCATGATCGTGCCGATCGTCAGCGCCATCTGCCGGGAGGTCTTTGCCACCGTCCCTGCGGGGGAGAAGGAGGCGGCCCTGGCTCTGGGTGCAACCCGCTGGGAGATGATCCGCCTCGCTGTCCTGCCGCGTTCCCGTGCCGGCATCGTCGGTGCCGTGATGCTGGGCCTCGGCCGGGCGCTCGGCGAGACGATCGCCGCCGCGCTGCTCATCGGATCCCAGGTGGGCATCCACCTCTCCGTCGTCCAACCCGGATACACGATGGCGGCGGTGATCGCCAACCAGTTCCAGGAGGCCGACGCGGCCCAGATCAGCGCTCTTCTCGGTATCGGTGTCGTCCTCTTCTTCATCACCATCGTCGTCAACGTGCTGGCGCGCATCGTCGTGGCGCGCACCGGAGGCACCCTCGTGTCGGCCGACCTATGACCACGGAACCCACTTCGCTGGGCAGACCGCTCTCGGCGCGTCGACGCCTCACCGACCGTCTGGCACTCACCGCCATGTACGCTGCAGTCGGGGTGTCGCTCATCCCCCTTGCCCTCATCGCGTACTTCCTCATCGTGCGCGGCCTCGGGGCGATGAGCTGGGACTTCCTCACCAGCTCCCAGCCCTTCAGTTATGTTCAGCGAGGCGGTGGTGCGCTCAACGCTCTCGTCGGCACCTCCTACATGGTCGGGCTCGCCTCCGTTCTCGCCGTTCCTCTCGGCATCGCCGCGGCGATCTACCTCAACGAGTACGGCTCCGGTCGGTTCGCCGCCGTCGTCCGCTTCTTCGCCGATGTCATGACCGGCGTGCCCTCGGTCTTCGTCGGGCTCTTCATCTACACGCTCCTCATCGTTCCCACGCCGCTCGGCTTCTCCGCCATCGCCGGCGGGCTGGCCCTCGCCCTCATCATGCTGCCCATCATCATCCGCTCGACCGAGGAGATCCTCCGACTCGTCCCTCCGAGCCTGCGAGACGCCAGCGCCGCGTTGGGAGCCACGCGCGCACACACGACCATGAAGGTCGTGCTCCCCGCGGCGCGTCGCGGGATCACGACCGGGGTGATGCTCGCCGTGGCCCGAGCCGCCGGAGAGACCGCACCCCTGATCATGACCGCGCTCGGATCAGTGCAGCTCGCCTTCGGCTGGACGATCCCCATTTCGGCGCTGCCGCTCTTCATCTACGACGGGGCACGGAACCCGTTCGCGGCGGGACAGGAACGCGCCTTCGCCGCGGCTGCGGAACTGGTCGCCATCGTCCTCGTCTTCACCGTGGCCGCACGCTGGATCGCCTCTCGCCATGACCGGGAGCTTGGCCGATGAAGACCTTCCAGCTCCGCGATGTCAGTGCGTACTACGGCGACTTTCGCGCCATCGCCGATATCGACCTCACGCTCAAGCCTGGGGTTATCACCGCCCTCATCGGTCCCTCCGGTTGCGGGAAGTCGACTCTTCTGCGTTGCCTGAACCGGATGCACGAGTTCGTCCCCGGGGCACGCGTCGAAGGCGAGATCACCCTTGACCATGAGGACGTGTACGGCCCGTCGGTGTCACCCGCAGAGGTGCGCCGCGTCGTCGGTATGGTGTTCCAGCGACCCAACCCCTTTCCGACACTCAGCATCTTCGACAACGTCGCCGCCGGACTGCGGCTTGACGGCGGGTACTCCCGTGGCGAGTTCGACGACCGCGTCGAATGGGCGCTTCGCGCCGCTCACCTCTGGAAGGAAGTCGAGTATCAGCTCGACGCCCCGGGAGCATCGCTCTCGGGTGGTCAGCAACAGCGCCTCTGCATCGCCCGGACCATCGCCGTGCAACCCGCGGTGATCCTCATGGACGAACCCTGCTCGGCACTCGACCCCATCGCGACGCTACGCATCGAGGATCTCATGCGTGAACTCAAGGAGGACTACACCATCGCCATCGTGACCCACAACATGGAACAGGCGGCCCGCGTGTCCGACTTCACCGGGTTCCTCGTGATCGAGGAGGCCGGAGACCCCGGGCGTCTCGTCGAGTTCGGCGAGACGAGCCAGGTCTTCACGACTCCGGCCGACGAACGCACAGAACGGTATATCTCGGGAAAGTTCGGATGATCGGCAACGCCGCGCGGATCAAGCCCCGTCACACACCGAGCCGGTTCGGAGCCGGGGAGAATCGAGGAACCTTGGCCGATCACATCGCCCCTGTCTATCGCGCCGAACAGTTCTCGCTGTGGTACGGCGAGCATCAAGCACTGCGCGAGGTCTCGTTGAACATCGCTCCTCGCGAGATCACAGCGATCATCGGTCCCTCCGGGTGCGGGAAGTCGACGATGCTGCGCAGCCTCAACCGCATGAACGACAGCATTGCCGGCGTCTCGGTAGCCGGAACGATTCTCTTCGAAGGCCAGGACCTCTACGACGACGCCACCGACGCCGTCGAGGTCCGCCGGCGCATCGGCATGGTGTTCCAGAAGCCGAACCCGTTCCCGATGTCGATCTATGACAATGTCGCCTACGGCCCACGTCTTCATGGCGACCGGCATCCCGACGACATCGTCGAAGCCTCCCTACGTCGTACGGCGCTCTGGGACGACGTACGCGGCCGCCTCCACCAATCGGCGCTGGCACTCTCCGGAGGTCAGCAGCAACGCCTCTGCATCGCCCGTGCCATCGCCGTGCAACCGGCTGTGATCCTCATGGACGAACCCTGCTCGGCACTCGACCCCATTGCGACCCTACGCATCGAGGAGCTCATGCTCGAGCTCAAGGAGGACTACACCATCGTCATCGTGACCCACAACATGCAGCAAGCCGCCCGAGTCTCCGATCGCACGGCCTTCTTCACCGTGGAAGTCGGCGAAACCGGCCGACACATCGGCCACGTAGTAGAATACGATGAGACGAGCAAGATCTTTACGAATCCCGCGGAAAAGGCCACCGAGGACTACATCACCGGGCGATTTGGATGACCAGATTCCGCACCCAATTCCACACCGAGTTGGAGGCGTTGGAAACGACGCTGGTGGAGATGGCCAAGCTCGCGACCTCACAGATCGAGAAGGCCATGGTCTCCATCGCCAACGCGGATACACAAATCGCGGAAGCAGTCATTGCCGGCGACGGGGAGATTGATCGGATCTACCTCGAGATCGAGCGGCGCTGGACCGAGCTCATGGCGCTGCAAACCCCCGTCGCGACCGATCTGCGCCGGATGACGCTCATGCTACAGACGAATCACAGCGTCGAAAGGATCGGGGACCAGGCCGTCAACATCGCCAAGATTGCTCGAGCCACCCACGGGTTGCCACGCAGCGACACCATCCTGCGACATCTCCAAGAGATGGGGGACATCGTCATTCCCATGTTGAATGTGGCGATCGAAGCCCTTGTCAAGCGTGATCTGGAGTTGGCATTCCGTCTGCCCGTGATGGACGATCCAGTCGACCGTCTGGATCGCAATATGCACAAGGCGGTTGTGGCGTGCGGCCCCGATCCCGAGTTGCTCGAGTGGGCGGTGCACATGATCATCGTATCGCGGGCCCTGGAACGCGTCGGCGACCGGGCAGTGGACATCGGCGAACAGGTCGCTTTCCTGCAGACCGGCGAGTTCCAAGAGTTCTCGGACGGCACACCGATCGTTTTCCATGCCGACTGACCACCGGGTCCTCGTCGTCGAAGACGACGAGACCCTCGCCCAGTCGATCCGCTACAACCTGGAGCGGGAGGGTTTCTCGGTCGAGGTCGTGGCCGACGGAAGCGAAGTCCTCCGCGAGCACAAGGCGTTCGGCCCTTCGCTCGTGGTGCTCGATCTGATGCTGCCGGGCATGTCCGGGTTGGATGTGCTGCGGGAACTGCGGGTCGACTCCACCGTTCCGGTGATCATCGTGACGGCGAAAGACACCGAGGCCGACAAGGTCACAGGGTTGGAACTTGGTGCCGACGACTACGTGACCAAACCGTTCTCGATGCGAGAGCTTCTCTCGCGCATCAGAGCGATACTCCGTCGAGCAGACCTCTACACCAACGGTGAAGAACCCCCTCTCCTGATCGGCGGACGCGTGCGGCTCGATGCGGATCGGCACGAAGTTCGCGTGGACGCAGAACTCGTACCGTTCCGACCCAAGGAGTTCGATCTCCTCGAGGCGCTCCTCCGACGAAAGGGCAAGCTCGTGACCCGGGCGATCCTGTTGGACGAGGTGTGGGGATATACGTTCTACGGAGATATGAAGACACTCGACGTGCACATCAAACGGGTACGTGACAAGATCGAGCAGGATCCCTCCCATCCGACCCAGATCGTCACAGTGCGTGGTCTCGGCTATAAGTTCGTAGATGAGAACGCGTAGGCCCGGCCATGCATAGGCGCTCGCCCTCGTTCCGACGCCGACTCGTTACCTGGTACGCAATAACGCTACTGGTCGTCCTGGCCGGCCTCGGTCTGGCACTCGATCGGACCCTTCGATCCTTTCTCCTCGACCAGCTCACCGACTCCCTCACCGCCCAGGCACGAGCCATCCAGCAGGCGCTGCCCACCGATGCGGCCGGTCTCCAAGCTGCAGCCGAGGAACTCGGCGCAGATCTCAACGTGCGGGTTACCGTCATCGCTCCAGACGGGACCGTGCTCGCCGACTCTGCCTCGGATCCGGCAACGATGGAGAACCACAGCACGCGGCCGGAGGTGGTTGAGGCGCTCGGCGGCAGAGTGGGGGTGGCCTCCCGAACCAGCGCCACCGTCGGCATCGCTTTCCGCTATGTGGCGCTCCCGGAGCGCGATGGCGTGGTCGTCAGGGTTGCGCTTCCCGAGACCGAGACACGAGAGCGGCTCGCTTCGCTGCGCGTCATCCTTCTCGTCTGGGGTCTCGCCGCCGCGGCTGTCGGCCTCCTCGGAGTGTGGCTCATCGCTCGACACACCATGCGTCCCCTGGAAGATCTGTCCCAGTCGGTGGCGGACATCTCGCAGGGAGCGGTGGAGACCGAAATACCCAGAAGCGGCATTGCAGAGTTGGACCACCTCGGGGAAGCAGTCGCCGAGATGGCCACCGAGATCGATACTCGCATCTCCGACATCCAGAGGGAACAGGAGATGCGAGATCTCGTTCTTTCGGCATTGGATATTGGAGTCGTGCTCATCGACGGTGATGACATCGCCTATGCCAACCCACCGGCCCGAACGCTCATCGGCAAGGAGGCCGGTCGGGTGCAGGAACTCCACCCCGCCGTCCTCCGCAAGCTGATCTCGGGGGCCGGCGCGGACGAGGAGCGAGCGGCCGCCGACTTTGAAGCGGGCTATCCGGCACGGTCCATCGCCGCGGCCGCCGTGTGGCTCGAGCGGAGTGGGCTCGTCATGCTGACATTGACCGACGTGACCGAGGCAAGAAGAGTGGAAGCCCTGCGGCGAGATTTCGTCTCCGCCGCATCACATGAGCTGAAGACGCCGGCCGCAGCCATTCAGGCGGGTGCAGAGACGATCCTCACCGCTCTCGATGACGACCCGGAAGCCGTCCGGCTCTTTGCCCAGATGGTTTGTGACAACGCGTTGCGCCTGTCGGGCATCGTAAGTGACCTTCTCGATCTGTCGAGGCTGGAGACGCAAGAACCGGTACGAGCACCCGTGTCACTCGATGACCTCGTCCAGGACGAAGTCGATCGACTCGGTGCCGTGTCGGTCAACATGTCCGTGGAGGCCGCGCCGGTCGTTGTGTTCGGAGATCGCGCCGACCTCACGCTGGCAGTCCGCAACCTGCTGGCAAACGCCGTGCGCTACACCCATGAAGGAGGACACGTCTGGGTGAGCGTGTACGCAAGGGATCGCGCCGCCATCGTCGAGGTGGCAGACGACGGGGTCGGAATACCGAGCGCCGATCTCCCAAGGGTCTTCGAGCGCTTTTACCGAGTCGACGAAGGCCGCTCCCGCCGAACCGGAGGAACGGGCCTCGGCCTGGCCATCGTCAAGCACGTGGCCGAAGAACACGGCGGCCACGTGGAAGCCGAAAGCGTCCTCTCGGAAGGATCGGCCTTTCGGATCGTGATACCGCTCGAATCGTGACCGGCCCAAGCGCGGTGCAACAGGCAGCCCCTCGGACTCGCTTCGAGCCGTGTCGAGAATAGACCGACACGATCGACACCCAGACGTCGGGGCCCGCGTCAGCAAGCGTTTGGCGCACCGTCTTCCCGGCCGGATTGTGACCGGCGGTCGCCAAAGGGCGGCGGAGACGCCGGCCGGTCACATCGGTCACGGGACCCGAGCCGTGCACACGGCCGCCGATCACCGGGCCATCGAGGTTGGCCGACACCTGCCCGAGCGGGCCTTGGCGTCGGGTGCGCGCGCGGTCTTTGGCATCGGGGCGGCCCTTCCCCGAGACTCGCGTGGGGTCGGCTCGGCTCGTCCTCCCCTATACCGAGCCACGCCCTGTGTGGTTTGGGTCCGGCGTCGGATTCCGAAAGGCACGGTGGTTCCCGTTCCTCGGGACCCTCGGCGTGGACTCCGCGGCGACGGTGATCGTTCTCGACCCCCGCCGGATCGACCGGAGCGTGGCGATTCTGGCCGGCCTTCGAATGCTCCGCTTTGCGGCACGGCCGCGACCACGTGGTGCCTTCGCCCGGCTGCTCATCGAACTGCCTGGCACTGCACGGCCTGCTCCGGTGAAGATCTCCGCCACCGC